>JAFOBJ010000082.1 GCA_017381865.1 Bacteroidales bacterium | reverse complement strand
GAGATCTTCCGTTTTGCCAGCATTCCGTTCATGAACGGCCGTCTTCCCCTGATCCGCCCCGGCAAAGCATTCTCTTCGCTCAGCAGGGAGCTTTGGAGCCGCCCTATTGATTTTTGCGTGATCAATACTTATTTTTATCCTAACAAAAAAAATAAGTTTTTTATAATATTTTAAAACAATCGGCGTTTGATATATAAATTAAACGCCGAAATTTTTTTCATAATCTTTATATTGTTTTTCCCCGCCTTTCGAGTAAAGGTGGGGTTTTTAAATTGAACTCTGAACTTTGACTCAGACACTGAACACCATGGTGAACGCATTCTATACGTCACTACTTTAATTCCTATAAAAAGAAAAATTTGCTTCATCATATAGACGAAACAAATTTATTCTTATTAAACAAAAACTCGTTTAAGTAAAATGCTAAATCAAAGATTAATTTTTAGCACCTTCCATGACTAATTTACCTTTGTAGTATAAGTCACCGTCAACGTAGTAAGCTCTGTGATAAACGTGGATTGTACCAGTTTCTTTGCATACTGCTAATGTTGGAGCTTCTGCTTTGTAATGTGTTCTTCTTTTAGCGCCTCTTGTGTGAGACTGTCTTCTCTTAGGATGTGCCATTTTACACTATTTTTTATTGTTAATTAATATCTTTTTCTTTCAATTCTTCTAAACATTTCCAGCGAGGGTCAATTTCATCAGACTCTTCGACCACTTGATTTGCTGCGCTTTCAAGATATTCTATCACTTCTTGATTACAGTCGTTGATGTCTTGATGAACTCTATGAATTGGCAACGATAAGATAATATATTCATAAATCAAAGAAGAGATGTCAAATTCGCCTTCTTCTGAAGGAATGACGATAACATCATCAGATTCCTCTTCATATTCGTGACCATATTTCAAATATATAACAACTTCATTTTCTATTGGTTGTTCATATTCGTCATTACATCTGTCACAAGCTATGAATACATTACCAGCAAAATTAAACGTCAAAATTGACTCTCTTTCGTGCTTTTCAACGTTCAAATTCACTTTTACACAGCCTTTTTGCACTTCTGAGAACTCAAAATTCTCGAAGAATTTCTCATCAATTTCGTACTCAAAATCATGGTAACCTATTGATAATCCTGCAATTGGCAATATGTAATCGTTTCCTGCTTTCATAATATACCCCTAAAACGGGGTGCAAAGATAACAAATTTATTTCATTTTTTAAACGAAATCTTGTTATTTTTTTTGACTATTGACCATTGACTGTTGACCATTGGCTAAAGTTCTGAGTTCAAACTCTTCCTTTAAACACGAATCCTAAGTCTTCGACAGTTTTCTTAACAATTTCGTCTGAAGGATTTCCTGTCACAACAGCTTCTTGTTTTCCTAAAACGACTTCAACATTTTCAACATTATCCAATCCTCTGATAGCTTTTTCAACAGAAGCCTTGCAATGATTGCACGACATTCCTTCAATTTTGTAAACAACTTGATTTGAAGAACTTACAGAACCAATTTCAGAAGCCACTGGAGTAGCGTCTTTACGGAAAAGATTAAATTTCAACATAAATGCATTTATTAAAAGTAAAACCAAAATAATTCCTGAAATAATTTCGAACCATGAAGCTGTAAAAGCACTTCCTTCTAAAGCGCAATGGTTTCCTGCTTCGCACAATGACGTTATTGCAAACCATTCTCTTGGCAAGAAATAATCGACGAACAATCCGCCAATTATCGAACCAAAAATGATGGAACCGAGATAAAACAACAACTGTTTCTTTCCTAATGATTTTCCAACAACCAATAAAGAAGCGATGCTAACTCCAGGGCCTGCAATCAGCAATACAAGTGCGGCTCCTGGCGACAATCCTTTCATTATCAAGGCTGCTGCAATCGGGATACTGCCCGTTGAACAGACATACATCGGGACTGCAATCGCCAAGACAATCAACATTGTGACTATTGATGGTAAATTCAAATTGGCAAAAAACGAATCTGGAATCAAAACCGTGATTAAAGTTCCTATTATCAAACCGATAACTAACCACTTGCCGATATTTTGCACTAAGTCGATAAAACTATATTTCAATAATTCAACGAATTTGTTTTTATGATTAGATTCTGTTTCACAGCAGCAATTTTGTCGTACCACGATTTCGTCTTTTGAAAACCATGTCGTTACAGCTCCGCCAGCGATTGACGTTAGCAATGCTACCAAAGGTCTCACAATTGCGAAGGGAAGTCCCATCATGGAATAAGTGGCGATGATAGAATCGACGCCGATTTGCGGAGTGGAAATCATAAAAGCCACCGTCGCGCCACGCGAAGCTCCGTCTTTTCTCAACGATATCGCTGTGGGAATGACGCCGCAAGAACATAAAGGCAACGGAATTCCTATCAATCCAGCTAACAAAACGGATTTGAAATTTTCCTTAGCCAAATGTCGCTCAAAGAAATTCGATGGCACAAAAACATGCAATACGCCAGCCATCAAAAAACCTAACAAAAGATATGGCGCCATTTGGCACAACATATTTATAAAAGTCAACAGAGCATTTGTCAATTCATAATTCATAACGCATAATTCATAATTAAAGACTGAGACGCATCTATAACAAATATGTTACTGACACGTCTCTACAAAATTAGTATTTTTTAGTTTTACATCCAGATTTTTTTGCACAGCAACTGCAGTCGGAACAAGAATTTTTGTCATTATTTCTTAATTTCCTCACAACGGAATAAATCGTATATCCCACTGCTGCACATATAATTATATAAGCGATTATTGTTTGAGTCATGTTAGTTAAGTTGCTAAGTTACTGAGTTACTAAGTTGCTGAGTTTTATTTAAAACAATGATCCTATTTGATAGACAAGGAATGAGACGAGTCAGGCGAGTCCGGTGTTGTAGAAGACTGTGAACAGAACGCCTTTCCAGCCTGCTTCGCGTCGCACTGCTGCGATGGTTGCGAAACATGGAGTCGAGAGCAAGACGAACAACATAAATCCGAACGCCACCAATGGTGTGAATAACAATTCGCCTTTCTTTGGTCCATCGGTCCAAACTTGAGTTCTCACTTTATTAACGAGTTTACCTTCCTCTTCTTCAGATGTTTGGAAAAGCACAGCGAGAGTCGAGACGACGACTTCTTTCGCCGCGATGCCTGTTGTCAAGCTGACGCCCATTCTCCAGTCGAAGCCGCAAGGACGCACGAAAGGTTCGATAGCATGACCGAAGCGACCGATATAAGAATTTTCATTTAAGACAGCTCCTTGTTCATATTCCAGCTGTTCGATGATAGCAGATTTTTCTTCTTCTGTAATATCATTTTGAGCCTCAACGAGTTCTATCTCTTGAGCAATAAGTTCAGCTTTTTCACATGTTCTTGGGAAATATCCTAAAGCCCAGATAATGACAGACGCGACAAGAATGACAGTCGCCATTTTCTGTAAATATTGAATACTCTTATCCCACATGTGTATCAAAGTGTTACGAGTTGTCGGAACACGATAAGGAGGAAGTTCCATAACGAATTGTTCTGATAATCCTTTGAAAGATGTCTTGTTCAACAACATCGCTGTCAGGATTGCAAAAATTACGCCTATAGCATAAATGCTCATCAATATCAATCCTTGATGTTTTTCGAAGAACGCCTCCACAAAAATGATATAGACTGGCAAACGTGCGGAACACGACATAAACGGAGTGACCAATATTGTCAGCAATCTATCTTTACGATTTTCCAGCGTGCGTGTTGCCATGATTGCAGGCACAGAACAACCGAAACCGATGATAAAAGGAATGAACGACTTGCCATGAAGTCCGATTTTATGCATGAGTCGGTCGACGATAAAAGCGGCGCGAGCCATATAACCAGTGTCTTCTAATATTGAAATAAAGAAGAACAATATCAAGATGTTAGGCAAGAAAACGAGTACTCCGCCAACGCCTGCGATGATGCCATCGACGATGAGGTCGCGCAAGATTCCGTCATTCATCCACGAACCGACGAGTTCACCGAACCATGTCACTGCCGATTCAATCCAATCCTGTGGTTTTTCGCCAAGCGTAAATGTAGCTTGGAACATAAGCCAAACGAAAAATATCAATATAGGAAAACCTAACCACTTGTTTGTCAAGAAGTCATCGGCTCTATAAGCATGGTTTTTGATTTTTTTCGCACCTTTTTGATAAGTCTCTTTCAATGCGCCTCTGATGAAAGCATAACGAGCATTTGTTATCAACGTAGACGCATCTTCATCGTAAGATTTCTCTAATTCAACACGTTTTTCATTTGCCAACGCAATAATTTCGTCACCATTAGGAAGTGTTTTGATTTCTTCCATAGTCGACTGAGAATTTTCTAATGCATTGATAGCTATATACCTAGCAGGATAAATATTGATAATATCTTTATTTATTTCAATTTTTTTCTTTATTGGAACGATAGCATCTTCAATGTCTCGGCCGTAGTTGATATGAATATGTTTGTTAAGATTTTTTTTCTCTTCATAGACATCAACGATAGTTTCAAGTACGTCATTGATACCAATTCCTTTCACTGCTGTCGTTGGCACGATAGGGAAACCGAGCATTTTACCGAGATTCTTATAATCAAAGACATCGCCTTTAGCTTCCATTTCGTCATACATATTAAGAGCCATGACGATACGCACATTCATATCGATAAGCTGCGTAGTAAGGAAAAAGTTACGTTCCAGATTAGATGCATCGACGATATTAAGAACAATATCAGGATTTTGTTTAGTAAGATATTCTCTAACATAACGTTCTTCTGGAGAATATTCTGTAATGGAATAAGTACCAGGCAAATCGACGAGGTTTATGGTATAGCCTTTATGGTAAAAGGTTCCTATTTTCAAATCGACGGTTACGCCGCCGTAGTTGCCTACTTTTTCATGGAGACCTGTTGCATGGTTGAAGAAAGACGTCTTGCCAGCATTAGGATTACCGACCAGAGCGACAGTGATATTATTTGTTTTTTCTTTAATGACGTTTGAAATAACATCATCAGCAATTGTTCCATTAAAATCTGAAGTATGAGAATTGGCATCATCCAATGCAACGACTTCAACTTTGTCTGCTTCACTTCTACGCAAAGATATATGAGCCTGAAGCACTTGATATTCCACTGGATCCATAAGCGGAGCATTTTTGATGACGGTGACAGTCTCACCTTTCACGAAACCCAGTTCCATCAGTCTGTGACGAAGACCTCCGTGACCATTAACCTTTACGATGACACATTTTGTGCCAGTTGCCATCTCGGATAAAGTTATTGGCTGTTGACCATTGACCATTGACTGTTGACCGTTGGCTCTTGGCTGTTGACTATTATATTCCATAATTCTTAATTAATATTTGCAAAAATACTTAAAATAATTGCTAGTTCTTAAATCCTAATTTCTAATTAATAAGATACATCAATGTATGTTTATTTTCCAAACACCAAGAATGACCTTACTCAATTCCTCAGTTCCTCATACCCTCAAATCCCTATCATAAATCTCAATGTTCCGACGAGTGCGTTATCGACAGGAATATCTAATCCAGCAGGATTGATGATATATTGAACGTCAGGTTTTACTACAAAATTATCTGTTATTTGATATTGATAGAAAAGCTCTATCGCTGTCTCAGTTTTTTTATCAGAGAGAAATGCTGATGTGAAAGCAAGTCCTGCCATATCATTAGCTTCTTCAGAGAACACACCTTCGAGGTTAATACCAGCAGCGAGGTGGAAGTAGTTTTGAGGGGCTAAGTTTATGAGTTTATGAGTTTCTGAGATGTTATTAGCGTAGCCGATTTGAACGAAAGGTTTCAAGTTGCGAGTTCCGTTGTTCCACACTTCTTGTTCAGCATTAGCGTAGAATCCATAATTCTTTGCCGCTGTATGATAGAAAGCACCGAATTTGTAAGTACCATTGTCTCTAACATAATGACCTTCGCCAATGAATAATGCGCCTTCGTCTTTACCGATTTTCCAGTTCAAGTTATAAAGATTGTCATCTTCAAAAGATGGAATTTCTCCGTCATATACAGCAGCTTGGACATGCCAGTTGTCGTTAATCTCGTAGTGAAATTCTGCGCCGAGTCCTGTGAGAGGGAATATCGCCACACTCAGATTTGTCGAGAAAATAGGATGAATACCGAAAGAGCTATTTATATATTCGCCAGCAGCGTCGATGGATGCGAAGTTCTCGTTCATATCCTGAAGTCCGACTTTAATGCTAAACTTACCGAAAGATTGTTGCAAAGAGAAATATTCCATGAAAGCGTGGTTTCCTGCTTCGATATTATTCACGACTTGATAGTCGCCGATGAATATCTCAGAAGGTGTGATGCCATGTGTTGTTCCGCCGCCGACATATAAAGACGCGCCTTTCCATAAGTTGGCATCCATTCCAATTTTGGCATAGCCGAGATAGCCGCCGCCATTCTTCAAGCCACCTACGTTATACAAGAAGTCGCCAATGTATTCTGCGTTGAAGTTTAATCTCTCTTGTGAATAAGTTTTGTTTATTCCTAAAAATAATACTGTAATTAATAATAGTGATAATGTTTTTTTCATAAATATAGTATTAAAATTTATGATGCAAAAATATCAACTGTTAACGAAATGCTAATTCCCACTTTTTTGGTAAAATCCAAAAAAAATCTAATCATAAATAGTTAAAAAAAATTAACATAGCTTGAAAATGTATCCATTTAAATACTAAATTTGGCTACTCATTTTTAACATTATTTTTTATGAAAACATTTTTACGTTTGATGTTAACTTATGCAATACTAACAAGTTGCTTTAACATCTATGCTCAATCTAAACCAGAAGTTGCTATCGTTAACGAAGAAGGTTATGAACTAATAAAAATAGCTAACGAATATCTTTGTCCTTACGACATTTCCGACAATAAGAAACATATCGTCATTCAGGCTTGGGGCGAAGGTTTGAGTTATTATTGGTCAGAAGAAACGGGCATCATCGAGTTTTCTGGCAATGGTTACGCGGTTTCGGACGAAGGTATAGTTGCAGGTTGGTTTGTCAACAAAGAATTCTATAATGTTGCAGGTTTATGGAGTCCTATCACACAGAAATGGGAGTTTTTAGGAATGAATCCAGACATACCTAAGTTTGCAGATTTTGATTATAACAGCGCATGGACAATGTCTAACGACGGCAAGAAATTAGGCATCATGCAATTCGATGAAGCATGGAACACATACACATATGTTTGGTCAGAAAGAGACGGTTATGTAAAGCTGTCGAACGGACAATCTACAAACACAAGACCTCAAGCTATGAACGCTGACGGCAACGTCATAGCTGGCTTCTATGTCGACGACATTGGATACAGAGCTCCTTGTTATTGGCTTGACGGAGAATTATTCCCTATCACAAGCTATTATGGCGAAGCATGGGGCGTATCTTCTAACGGAAGATTTGTCTGTGGTAATTTAAAAAACAGTCAAGGCAATGCGTTTATTTACGACATCACCAACGATGAACTTGTTTTAATTCAAAACACATTGGCAGGCATATCAGGTCCGATGACAGCTTTATGTGTCACCGATGATGGCAACGCCTTCGGTTATGCTAGTCCAGACAATCCAGCTGATTATTTTGCAAGAAGAGGATTCGCCTACGTCGATGGCGAACTAATGTTCTTTGAAGATTATCTGATGATAAACGGCGTCGCTGAAGCCGACAGTTGGTCGACATACTGCGTCAACAGCGTGACACCTGACGGCAAGACATTCCTCGGTGCGGCAAGCATGAAAAGCCAAGACCATTGCTTCGTAGTCACAATAGGAGAACCTGATTGCGCTGCTCCAGAAAACCTCACCTATACAATAGACGAAAATAACCATAACACAATAACTCTTAATTGGGACGCTCCAGAAAATGCTGAAAACGTGACTTACGAAATTTATACAAGCTACACCGAAATAGACCCAATTTATCAAGGCATTACAGAAACATCATTCACCATAGAAAACATGGACGCTGGTTATTACAAATTCGTGGTTAAAGCCAACTGGAACGGAGAATGTATGTCTAATCCTTCAAATGCCATAGAACCAATAATATATCCTTGCGCACAAGATGATATGTGCGAACTTACATTCAAAATGCTCGACGGATACGGCGACGGATGGAATGGAGCTTATATCAATATCATAAGCGATAATAGCGACTTCACTTATACCATCGGCCTTGAAAAAGAAGGCCTTGACACTGTGGTGAAAAACATCACATTATGTCCAGATGACTACTCCTTCTTATGGCATAGAGGTGAATTCGACGAAGAACTAAGTTTTGAAATCTTATTCAATGATGAAGAAATCTTCAAAGTCGACACAGGTGAAATCGACTATATGTTCCCTACAACTTTCTTGGAATATGAAATCAATTGTGGTGAAAGCATTTCTGAAACAGAAAAGACTTCATCTCTTAGTTTATACCCTAATCCTGTCAACGACAAGCTTTATATTGAGACACTGACACAGACACTGACAATAGAGATTTACGATGTTTATGGAAGACAACAAGACAACAAGACAACAAGACAACAAGGTAATTTGACAATAGATGTGACAGGCTTGAACAGCGGAGTTTACTTTATTCAGATAAAGACTGAAGAAGGTAATATAACGAAACGATTTGTAAAAGAATAAAAAACTCAGAACTAAGGCTGTTGGCTATTGGCTGTTGGTCACTGAGCTTGTCGAAGTGATTGCCTTCGATAGGCTCAGGCTCCGAACAACAAAAAAGTGGTATAATAGCCAAAAGCCAAAAGCTTTAGTAAAAAAAAAGAGCCTCGCGGCTCTTTTTTTTATTACATCATACCTGGCATGCCACCCATTTGTGGGTTCATTGCTGGCATTGG
>JAFOBJ010000081.1 GCA_017381865.1 Bacteroidales bacterium | reverse complement strand
ATATCTTTGCTCGCTCCATTTCCGTCTCGCTTACCAAAAATCAGACCTCGGCACTTCGACAAGCTCAGTGACCTCGCCCCGTCCCCGAAACTCGTTCCCGTTCCCGCTCGCAAAGGATGCCGCTCCAATCCCTAACGCATTAGAGGCTACGAGCATTGAGCTACGAGCCATGAGCAAGGTCACTGAGCCTGTCGAAGTGACGAACTTATGCCTTCGACAGGCTCAGGCACCGTTTGCCCAAAGCTCACGGCTCGTAACTAAAAAAGTTCAAAAGCCAATAGCCTTAGTTCAATGGCTTAAAAAACAATACCTTCTCCAAATAATGCTTCTCTATTCTGTATTGTTTCTTCAAATCTTCTATCTGTTTCAAGATAGCTTCTTTATCAACAGGAGCATCGCTTTTTCTTCCGACTAACAATATGTTTTTAGGAGTGTGTTCCATCTCGATAAATTCCATCACCTGTGTCTTGTAGCCGAAATATTCCATTATCAAAGCGCGTATCGCATCGGTAATCATCACTGCCTGACGTTCCAAGAAAATGCCGTAACGCGTAATCGGGTCAACGATTTTCGACTTCTCCATCTCCTGACGAATCTGCTTGTGACAACATGGCGCACATATTATTAATTTAGCTCCCGACTCTATACCTTTTATAATAGCATCGTCGGTAGCGGTGTTGCAAGCGTGAAGAGCGATGAGGACGTCTAATGAGCCGTGAGCCATGAGCCGTGAGCCATGAGCAATTGACTGACTGTTGACTGCTGATATCTGATAGCTGTCTATACTACTTTCCACAAAACGGAAATCTTTTAAATTTGACTCTTTGATTATCTCATTGATTTTTACAACTAAATCAGGACGTATCTCCACGCCTTCCATCTCGATGTCGTATTTGCATCTTTGGGTGAGATATTCATACAAGGCGAAAGTTAGATAGCCTTTCCCTGCTCCCATGTCGGCGATGCGGACTTTGCCGTCGAACTTCACATTTTTCATCACGCCGTCAACAATCTCGACGTATTTGCAAATCTGCTTGAACTTATGCTGCATATCAGCAGTGACTTTGCCTTCGCGTGTTGTCAAACCTAATTTAAACCACCAAGGATTGTCGGTATTTATCAAACGATTCTTTACTTTATCATGCTGAACGTTCTGATCCCTTTGTTCCTTGACAGCTTTTGTCATTACTGTCGCTTTACCTTTTTTGCTTATAAGAAGCGTGACATCTTCTGTCAAAGTAAACAACGAAGCATTGAGAAACACTTCATTAATAAAATTTGTAATTATCTCAAAAGACTGCTCAGCGTCATAGTTTTTGGTTTCGTCCCTTCTCTCGTAACGATATGTGAAAGAAAACATTTTCTCGTTTTTCAAGATAATAGGCTTGACATAGACGTTATTCAAATTAGCTCTTGGCTCTTGGCTCTTGGCTCTTGGTTTCGACAACGTCAATTTAACGAAACTGCCATCATTTAATGATGATTGTAATTTATTTATGAATTTTTGCATATTCTTTATTTTATGTCAACGGACAATCGACTTTAGTCTTTTGCCTTTAGTCATTCGACTTTTCATTTTGCAAACATAGTAAAAAACCTCGCTAGTTTATTTATTATAAAAAATCTTTTTCATATCTTTGCAAAAGAACTTTAAAACTAATTTTTATGCCTAAGATTTACGAATATTTTGGGTTCATATTCTATTTTTATTCAAACGAACATGAACCAATACATGTACATGTCATTCATGGAGACCGAGAGAGCATATTTGATCTAATTATATCAAACGGAAAATTGATCAATGTTAATGTTCGAAAGAAAAAAGGTGTTGAAATGTTAAGCGAAAAAGACAAAAATATCGCAGAGACATTCATCCGTCAATATCACAAGGAGATAATCAAAAAGCGGGTGACATTTTTTGTAATGAAACAAACTATAAAATGTACCGTTATTACTAAGAAAATATAAAACGAATTTCATTATGAAAAAACTTCAAATTCTTAATGCCGTCATTGCAGGAGACTTAGTAGTTCGTTTATATTTCAACGATGACACCATTCAGATTGTCGACATTGGAGATTTCATACGTCGTCACCCTCATCCTCAGTATAACAAATATCTTGATCCTAATTTATTTAGCTGTTTCAAAATTGAAAACGGCAATATTGTATGGGGCAAAGACTGGGATTTAATTTTCCCTATCGAACAACTTCATAAAGGAGAGATATTGTGACACTATGACAATCACTCAATAAGGATATTTTAGTCGAAAGTGCATTTAAAAAGATTATGCAAAAGACGCAACAAAATTCTTATTTTCAAACGAATTCTGATATGTCTCTACTTTTCTTCTAGGACTGGACGCACACTTTGACCAAGAACGCGATAACTTCCATCCATACGCTGAACATCACTATAAAAATACAACATAAAAGCACCATAATGATTGGTTTCAAGAAGCGAAGAACTCCAGTATTGGCCTATATATCCATCGCTGAAAAGCAATGACCCGTCACGAAACCCAGCAGCAGGCAAATAAATACTATTACCGTTTACCTTAGATGTCACCTTATAACCATTAACTCCGTTTTGCGACACCCAACTCCATGTGCAGTTATCCAATAATTCTTCTTGTTCTGTTCTTGTCGGCATTCTCCAGTCACCGCCCCAGTTGGCTGTAGCGGCATCATATTGTGGCATAAGATTACCCACGCTATCTATATATTCTTGTGATTGCAACTCCGACACACTAAGTCCGTAGATAGGGCAGTTAGATGAATTGTACTCTGATTTTGTAGTTGTCTCGCCCCAAGCAAAATATCGTCCATAATCTTCTGGCGATTTCGCTCCAATATTACGAGTAGCCCACTTAACGCTTAGACCAAGGTCAACATATTCGTGACCTTCATGTCTTCCATCGCCACCATCTGGCTTACACGACACCATCATCATACAGATAAGTGTCATTATCAAATATATTTTCTTCATGATGATAAATTTAAATCTGTTAATATTAATTTGTTGTTACAAATATGAGAAAAATTATCAATTGAAATTATAAGTTCAGTAAAAAATTCTCTGTCGCTCCTACGGAGCTTTGATGACAGTCCGGTCTGTCATTCACAGGGGTTCCGCGCTACGCGCTCCACCGCCTGCCTATGGTCTGTCGTCCCTGACGGGACTAATTTTGAATAAAATCGCTCCGTGATATTTTTTGAGGTCAATTATGGCGTGATATTTTAATCTCTCAATTGTGGATTTAAGATTTTATGTTAAAAATTTAAAAAAACACATACGGTTGAAATGAATTTTATATTTTTGCAATGAGAACTAAAAAAAAGCACCATAGGTGCGATAGAATTTAGGCAGGTGATGTAGTGCGTAGCACGGAATCCCTGTAAAAGAGAACCCAGTAAAAATCAAAGCGCTGTAGGCGCTACAGAAAAACCAAAATTATGGCAAACACATTTACAAGTATCAATATCCACATTATATTCCATGTCAAAAGCACTGGAATTAAAATATTAAACAATGATTTAGGCAGAACTTTCTCGTATATTGGAGGAATAATAAACGGAATCGGAGGTATTCCTATAGAAATTGGCGGCATTGATAATCACATTCATATTCTTACATCTTTACCCAAAAACAAATCACTTTCAGACTTTGTCAGAATTATAAAATCCGACAGTAGTCGTTGGATAAAAACGATAGATAAATATTACAACAATTTTTCTTGGCAAGAAGGATACGGAGCTTTTTCCGTCAGTTCATCATCTGTTATCAAAACGATAAATTATATCCGTAATCAGAATGAACACCATAAAACAATGACATTCCGTGAAGAATACAAATCATTTTTAGAAGCATACGGAATAAAATACGACGAGAAATATGCATTTGATGATTGATTCTCTGTCGCTCCTACGGAGCTTTGATAATCGGACGGCACTATTTGCAGGCGCTGCGTGCTTCGCACTTGCACCTGCCTATGGTATGTCGTCCCTACGGGACTTTTTTTGAGTTGAAAATTGAAAACTGAAAATTGAAAATTCTTAGTTCAACAGCCAATAGCCTTAGTTCAAAAAGTCATTTTGTCAGTGTCATTTTGTGGCATATTGTTTGACATTCGAGAAGCATAAAATTAACAACAATTAAAAAATACAGATATGCAAACAGGTTCAATAGGTGTAAAAACGGAAAACATTTTCCCTGTAATCAAAAAGTTCTTATATTCTGAAAACGAGATATTTTTGCGTGAAATCGTAAGTAATGCCGTCGATGCGACAAACAAACTCAAGACTCTTGCATCGGCAGGCGAATTCAAAGGCGAACTCGGCGACCTTACCGTAAAAGTCGAGATTGACAAACAAAAAAAGACATTGACAATTCGTGACAACGGCATCGGCATGACAAGCGATGAAGTCGACAAATACATAAACCAAATAGCTTTCTCTGGCGCGACAGAATTCGTTGAGAAATTCAAGACACAGACAGAAGCGGAAGCCGCTAACATCATCGGTCACTTCGGATTAGGATTCTACTCATCATTCATGGTTTCCAACAAAGTGGCTCTCATTTCCAAGTCATTCAGACAAGCCGAAGACGAAAAAGGCGTCATCTGGGAATGCGACGGCAGCCCAGAATACACAATGAACGAAATACCAAAAGGAAACCGCGGTACAGACGTCATCCTCTATATCTCCGACGACTGCGCCGACTTCCTCGAAGAAAGCAAAATCCGTGAATTGCTGAACAAATACTGTAAGTTCTTGTCAGTGCCAATCCAATTCGGAACAAAGAACGTAGAAGAAATCGTCGAAGGCGAGACTGACGAAGAAGGCAAGCCAAAGACAAAAACAGTAGAAAAACCTTGGATTATCAACGATGTAGCTCCACTTTGGAAGAAGTCACCATCATCAATAGAAGACAAAGAATACGACGACTTCTATCACGTCTTGTATCCAATGAACTTCGAGACTCCGTTGTTCCACATCCACCTCAACGTCGATTATCCTTTCAACTTGACTGGTATCTTATATTTCCCAAAAATCAAGAACAGATATGAATTCCAACGCAATAAGATTCAGCTCTATTGCAACGAGGTTTTCGTCACTGACTCTGTCGACGGCATCTTGCCAGAGTTCTTGACAATGCTCCACGGCGTCATCGACTCTCCAGATATTCCATTGAATGTCAGCCGTTCATTCTTGCAAAACGACCAAAACGTAAAGAAGATTTCAGGTTATATCACCAAGAAAGTAGCTGAAAAGTTAGAAGAACTCTTCAAGAAAGACCGCGCAGAATACGAAAAGAAATGGGATGACATCAGCGTCTTCATCGAATACGGAATGATAGCAGACCCTAAGTTCTTCGAGAGAGCAGAGAAATTCATGCTTTTGAAAGACACCGAAGGAAAATACTACACTTTGGAAGAATACAAAAAGCAAATCGAAGAAAATCAGAAGAATAAAGATGGCAGACTCGTTTATCTTTATGCAACAAACGCTGACGAACAATACAGCAACATCGAAAATGCGAAGAGCAAAGGTTACAACGTTCTTTTGTTAGACGGCATCCTCGACGCACATTTCATCAGTACTTTGGAACAAAAATACGGCGACTGCCAATTCGCTCGCGTCGACTCAGCTTCTATCGACAAACTCATTGAGAAAGAAGAAGAATCAAAAGAGTCGAAACTCAACGACGAACAAAAAGAAACAGTCAAGAAGGCATTTGAAGAAATCATCGACAAGACATCTTTCAACGTAGAATTCAGCAACTTAAACGAAACTGACGCTCCTGTTGAAGTTATTCAAAACGAATTCATGCGTCGTATGAAAGAGATGAGTGCTATGAACGGAATGTCGATGTGGGGCGGAATGCCAGACAGCTACACTCTTATGCTCAACGCCAACAACCCAGTCATCGCTGGTCTTGTAGATAAGAATGAAGAAGAACAAAAGAACACCATCAAACAACTTTACGACTTAGCACGTCTTTCAAAGAACTTATTGAAAGGTAAGGATTTGAATGAGTTTGTTAAGAGAAGCTTTAACGAGATTTAAGCATTGAGCTATGAGCAATGGGCTATGAGCAGTGCTCACAACTCATAGCTCGCTGCTCACAGCCATATAAAAAAGGAGAAAATATGAAAAACAAAAACACCATTATTTTAATCGTTGGCGTCGTTGCCTTGATAGTTTTCTGGTTTGTCGGGAAATACAACGGCTTGGTCAACAAGGAAGAAAACGTAAATTCAAAATGGGCACAGGTTGAGAACGTTTACCAACGTCGTGCCGACTTAATTCCTAATCTCGTGGCGACAGTGAAAGGCTACGCAGAACATGAACAACAAGTTTTGACAGATGTCGTTTCTGCTCGTGCAAAAGCAACATCAGTCAATTTCAATGCCGACAATATGACAGAAGAAAACATCAAGGCGTTCCAAGCAGCACAAGACCAGCTGTCAGGCGCATTGTCGAGATTATTAGTCACGGTAGAGAAATATCCTGACTTGAAAGCCAACCAAAATTTCATGGAGTTACAAGCACAACTTGAAGGCACAGAAAATCGTATTTCTGTCGAAAGAAAGAACTTCAACGATGCTGTAAAAGACTACAACACAGGCTTACGCAGATTTCCTACTAACATAGTAGCCAACATGTTCGGCTTTGAGAAGAAAGCATATTTCGAGGCAACGGCAGGTTCTGAAGTAGCACCAAAAGTTGAATTTTAAAAATTAAACATAATGACATCAAGAACATTCTTTTCAAAGGAAGAGCAGCAAATGATAGTAGCTGCCATCAAGGAAGCGGAGCTCGACACCTCCGGTGAGATAAGAGTGCATATTGAGAATCATTGTAAAGAAGAGGCACTGGAGCGCGCGGCAGAGTTGTTTTACGGTTTGAAGATGGACCGTACTGCCGCGCGCAACGGCATCTTGTTCTACCTCGCCGTCAAAGACCATAAATTCGCCATCATCGGCGACGAAGGCATCAACAAAAACGTCGAACACGACTTCTGGAACGACATCAAAAATGAAATGATTTCTAACTTCAAAGAAAATAAATTCACAGAAGGACTCATCGCCGGCATATTGAAATGCGGAAAAAAACTAAAAGAATATTTCCCTCATCAAGACGACGATGTCAATGAACTGAGTGATGAGATTTCGTTTAATTAGGAATTAAGGAGTTAGGAGTTGAATAAAAATATTTCGCGTCATTTAGTGAATTTTCGTGGATTTTATAAACCAAAATATTCGTGTTTTTTTTAGTGGACTTTATTAGTGGACTGTTATGAATAAAAAGATTTCGTGTCATTTAGTGAATTTTCGTGGACAAAAAATCGCCACATTATTTTTATTGTTATTCGTGGTTTTTACATGTCACGCTCAGCAGATACCAAACCGCCCTACTCCACCGCGTCTCGTCAACGACTACACGAATACTCTTAATTCCTCACAAGAATATTATCTCGAACAGAAGTTAAGAAACTATAACGACACCACCTCTACACAGATTGCCGTGGTATTCGTCAACGACCTTCAAGGCACAACAGCAGCCGACTTCGCATATCAGCTCGGAGAGAAATGGGGCGTCGGAACAAAAGAGAATAACGGCATCGTTATTCTTGTAAAACCAAAGAATGAAACCAAAGGCGAAGTATTCATAAGTGTCGGATATGGACTTGAACAATATGTTACTGACGCAATGGCGAAACGCATCATCGAGAACCAGATGATTCCAAATTTCAAAAACAACGATTATTTCACTGGCGTCAACAATGCCGTCGACTCTATAATAAAACTAGCATCAGGAGGATTCTCTTCCGACAACGAAGACGAAGACGCCGCTTTTGCCGCACTGATGATAATCATCATCGGCATGACGGCGATGATTTTATATATCAGTCTTGCAAATAAAGCTGGAACCACCATCTCTTCTAAAAAAGACGACTCTTCATTTTGGAAGACTTTATTCTGGCTCAGTGTTTTAAACGACCACAGCGACCGACACCGTCATCACGACCACCATGATTATTGGGGCGGATTCTCAGGCGGTTCCGGAGGCTTTGGCGGAGGCGGAAGTTTCGGCGGTTTCGGCGGAGGAAGCTTCGGTGGCGGCGGCGCTGGCGGAAGCTGGTGATTGGGGACGAGATTTGGGAACTAAGACGAGAATATTTTTTAGTCATATATAAATAAAATATTTATTTTTGCTACTGAGTTTTATTTCTTGACGGAAATGATTCTTGTCACGTCAATTATGAATTATGAATTGTGAATTATGAATTCAAAAAGCGTCATATCATTTAAGGAAGCTGCTATTTATCAGCATAAAAGATGTATTCTAAAAGATGTCAATTTTGAAATTGGCGAAGGTGAATTCGTTTATCTCATCGGCAAAACCGGCAGCGGAAAATCATCTTTGCTGAAGACATTATACGCCGACCTTCCTGCCAAAGAAGGCGAAGCTTACATCGCTGGATATGACCTGCTTAAGATAAAAAAACGTGACATCCCAATGCTCAGAAGAAAGATCGGCATCGTTTTCCAAGACTTCCAACTTTTATACGACCGCAGCGTTGAAGACAACCTTGCATTCGTTTTAGACGCAACAGGATGGAAAGACAAAACAGCCATCTCAAAAAGAATCGATGAAGTATTACAACAGGTCGGACTTCCTCATAAACGCAAGTCAATGCCGCATCAACTATCTGGAGGTGAGCAACAAAGCATCGCTGTGGCAAGAGCTTTGCTCAACGACCCAGCACTTATCCTAGCAGACGAACCAACTGGCAACCTCGACCCAGAGACAACAAATGATATCATGAATCTGCTCCTCGACATCAGCGCAAAAGGAAAGACAATACTGATGGCGACACACAATTACAACCTCATCTTGAAATATCCTTCAAGAATCATCAAATGCGATGAGGGAACAGTGATTGATAAGACAACAAGAAGTTGACCGTTGACTATTGACCATTGACCATTGACTTAGCAACTTATAGACTTATAGACTTCAAACGTCTCTTCGGAAAAGATTTCGTTTTCCTTAAAATATTCGTGAAAAATAGGCAGCATCTCAAGGTCGCTGCGCAGAATCTTGTGTGTGTTAAAAATACTTCTGAACAGCCAGTTCATGAAGTCGGAATTCAACAAACTAACGAGTTGAGGATATGTGACGGGGAAATCTTCATTTAAAACAAAAAGATTTGCGCTGTTCAAAACATACCGCTGTTCTGTATCGTGGTAACAGACTATCTTGTTCGAGATAAAACGGTAAATTATTTTATTTGGTGATTTATAAAGACTCAAATCTGCCACCTGACGGCAACCTTCTAAATTTTCATTAACAAATAATGACGGTTCTGCCATTTTGTCTTTAAAAATATCCTTGCCTCTGAATATTGGAACGTAACCTTCAGTCCTTTCTTTGCGACACAATTTCTCATTATTACCCGTAATTATTCCCAATGCCCATTGAGCATTGTCTTTCAACGTGATATGTGGCAGAGAAAACACTTGCCGTATTATGTCATTTTCACTTTCTTCTATATGAAAATTTAAAATATGCTTCGGAATATATAAAAATCCTTCCTGAGAACGCAAATGTTTTTTAACATCATATATCTCACATTCTATCTGACTGTTGACTATTGACTGTTGACCGTTGACCGTTGACCATTGACCATTGACTTTGCTTGCTACAAAAGCCATCGCTTTGGTCATCAGACCTTTAAATGGTTTACCATAATCAACAAGACGACTTATCTTTAAATTCAAAAGAGACTTGCGAGCGTCTTCGAAAGTTGTAATGTTAAAAAAAGAATCTGGCATTAACATTCCTATTTTGCCATTTTCTTTTAACATTTTCAGACAAGCAAAATAAAACAAAGCCGAAGTGTCGATGCTGTTTCCTGAATCATATAAAGACGAATATCTGACTTTATCTATTTTATTGATTTTCTTTCCCCAAGGAGGATTTGTAAAAATATAGTCAAACTTTTGGCTTTTGGCTTTTGGCTTTTGGCTAAGGAAATCAGCGCAAATGATGTTATCGCTTTCGTAGCCGCTAATCTCTTTTATTCTTTTTTTCGTAATCTCAACGGCATTTTCGTCAACGTCAAAACCGTAAACATTTTCAGGCGAAATCCCTTTCTTTATTGCTTCTATGATAAAATTTCCAGAACCACAGCAAGGATCCAAGAATGTTTTGTCTTCAACATCAACAACATATTTCATCATATCCTCAACAATATATTGAGGCGTATAATAAATTCCTTCTTTATTTTTATGCGATTCTGATAACGAAGATTCATATTTGTCAGACACTTCTTCTCCCGGCATTGATGATTTCAAATATTTCTTTATGTCTTTCGACAAAGAATCATGATTATGCGAATCTTTATATTGTTTATTCGCGCGAGAAGACAACTTCTTGTTTTTCAAAAAATTATCTCTAAAATCATCAATATTTTTTTGCGTAAGAAAATCATTCGTCTTTTGTAAAGAGCCGTCCTTAATCCAATTATGAATACTCACAACAGAAACATTCAGTTGCTCAGCAGCTTCCTTAATTGTTATCTTTTTCAATTCATAATCCATAATGCTCATAGCCCAATGCTCACGGCTCACAACTAATTCTCTATCAATTTCAACAAAAGATCTGTTGCTTCTTCAATATTGTAGAATTTCTTCATATTTTTTCTTCGACGTTCTATCTGATGAGCGTCGAATCTGCGTGTCATCAACTCATCAACTGCAAATCTTATAGCATTCTGGTCGTTAACGACATAACATAAACCATTGATATCCAACCCTTCAACCATTTTATCATTTACCAAACAGAAGCGACCGTTGAATAAAGTGTTCAATAATTTCAGTTTAAGTCCAGTAGCTTGTTCTGTCACCAAAATATTGATATGAGCATGACGTATCAAGTCGAATAATGTCTGATCATCTGGACTATCAATAAGTTCCACATTATCAACATCTTCAATCATCTTTACCAAATGCTGCGGCGGGTTCATGCCTGCTATTTTCAGTTTTACGTCAATCTTTTTAAATGTCTCGACTAGATACTCTGCAGCAGAATAATTTTCTGCCACTGAGAGGTTTCCATGATACAAGACATAATCGCTACTTCCTTCAATGATATCTACTTCAGTATAAGCATTATACGCTGTCACTTTATGGACATTCTTATATTTTTCGGAAAAATATTCATAATCCTTTTGAGAAATAGCCAATATCGCTGTAGCCTTATGCAAAACTGATTCAAAATCTCTCAGCTTAGAAACTTCTTGTTTCAGATAAAGCCTCTTCTTCGAGTCGACCTCCGCCATCGCCAGATGTTCGTAATATTCATGCTCGATATTATGCGCTCTCACGATGATATTTCTTTCTTTAAACTCTTCGTGCGTCAAGACTGCACAACAATGCAATCCTTCCAAAAGTATAGGATAATCATCTTTTAAAAGATTTTCCATCAAGTTGTCGCAATCGCGCGAACATACTATATACGGTTTGGAATTGAACAACTTTGTAACCTTTGTCTCTCTCTTATAATAATTTACAGAATAACAAAGGCTTTCAAGATATTCTGAATGCTCGCGTCCGTATTCAAAACAATGCAAATGAATTTTAACACCACGTTCTGATAGTGCCTTTATTCTAAAAAAAACGTCAATGACACCGCCGTAATTGGCAGGATATGGAATATCGAAACTGACGATATGTAGATGTTTATCAGATGTATTGCTCATAAATTTTTATCAATGTTTGTTCTTCGTTTTCCCAACACAACTCTTGAGCTGCGAAGTTAAGATTATTTCTCCATGTTTTCAAAGTCGCTTCATCAGAAATGACTTCCTTAATTTTTTTTGCTATATGCTCCGGATTATGTTCATCGATAAAAGTTCCGATGTTATAATCCTTTATAATACGTTCTATTTCAGTAAGATGTGATGCTATTATAGGAACATTGGCTTGGATATAATCGAATAATTTGTTTGGCAGACTGAAAAGATAGTTAAGATTATTCGGTTTATCTAAGGTAAAGCCTATCTCTGCCAGACGTGTAATCGCCATCATGTCTTTATAAGGCATTCTTGGATAAAAACGCACTTTATCGTCCCAATTATTTTCCTTCACTTTTTGTTTCAAAACAGGAAGGACGTCGCCGCCACCTATTATCAACAAAATACAATCGTCGAGGTATTGCATCGCATCGACGAGTTCTTCCGAACCTCTGTGAATATTGATTCCAGAACCTTGAAGTATGAGAATGTGTTTATCAGATGGAATATTCAACACTTCCCTTGATGATGGTTCTGGCAACATCTTACGCATAGGAATATTTCTAATCACATGAACCTTAATGCCATACTTCTCACGAAACAGATTTGCAATTGATTCATTGACGGTAATCATTTCCTTCATTTTTGGCAAGACGAATTCTTCAATCTTACGCCAAACCTTCTGAACTTTCGGACGACTCACGAGTTCTGGAACTTCTGTAAAATATTCATGGCTGTCGTAAATCAATTTTATTCTCTTTATCTTTGAAACAAGAAAAGAAGGCAACAAAGTATCTAAGTCGTTGGACAACAGGCAATCGGCGCGATGGAACAGCAAAAACAAGAAAAGTCTGATATTATATTCCGCATAGAAAAGAGGTCCTTTCTCAAAAATAAGCCGCATTCTGTGCGAGGCATACGGACGCTCGTCCATATCGGGACTTTTCTTTTGCTTACGACCAACCAGCAACACTTCGAAGCCCGCCTTCTGAAGTGTCAGACACGACTTGTTAACCCTCTGGTCTGTAACTAAGTCGTTGATTACCGATACTATTACTCGTTTCAATTTCATTCATTTTTTGAGATTATAAAATTAAACCTTTTATGTCTTACTTTTGCAAAAAAAACTTAATTTTGAAAAAAAAATATTTCTATGAAAGGACAACAGACAACGGACAACAAACAACTGAATTTGTCCAATAACACTGTTAAAAATCAATATTCATTGATAGAATCAAACACAATGGGATTTGACATCGTAGCCGAAAAGTATTACGAAATCAATTCTTTGAAAGATATAGAATATCTTATTGAAAACAACATATTTAACGATAACAAAACCTTGATTCTTGGCGGTGGCAGCAACATTCTTTTCCGCAACGAATATTTTGACGGAACAATAATACACTCCAATTTAAAAGGAATTACAATATCTCCTGATGATGATGAAATTCTGCAGCTCAGCGACTCAGCGACTCAGAATCACACCATCGTAAGATGTATGTCGGGGGAAGTTTGGAAAGACTTCGTCGATTTTACAATTAAAAACAATCTTTACGGACTTGAGAATTTGGTTGACATTCCTGGTAGCGTAGGTGCTTCTCCCGTACAAAATATCGGCGCTTACGGCGTTGAGGTGAAAGACTGCATCGACTGTGTTTACACCATCGACCTAACAAACGGCGACAGAGTCATCTTCAACAACGAAGACTGCGATTTTTCTTATCGTAATAGTGTTTTCAAAAAAGAAGAAAACAAAAAATATTTTATCGTTGCAATCGATTTTAAGTTAAAACAAAAAGCTGACTTAAACTTAGAATACGGTAATGTTAAAGAATATTTAGAAAAAAACGGTATCATTTCCCCCACTCTTTCTGATGTTGCTGAAGCTATCAAACAGATTCGCGCCGCAAAACTTCCAGAAGTCGGCGTAATTGGTAGTGTCGGCAGTTTCTTCCAAAATCCTATTGTCAGCGAAAATATTTTCAAAAACCTCAAAGAGACATATCCAGAAATGCCGTCATATCCTAATGAAAACGGAGTGAAGATTCCAGCTGGATGGCTCATCGACAAAGCTGGATGGAAAGGTCATAAGGAAAATCATGTTGGTGTTTGGGACAAACAAGCTCTCGTCTTGGTTCATTACGGAGGCGGCAAGCCTGAAGAAATTCTCGACCTCATGAAGAAAATACAAGACAGCGTGAAAGAAAAATTCGGTATTGAGATTAAACCTGAAGTCAATATCGTGTAGTATTTCCACGGAGGTTTTGGTCTCCACGAATCGCAAGTATTTACGCGGATTTTTTTCATCCACAAAAACTTAGTAACTCAGCAACTTAGTAACTTAGTAACTTAGTAACTCAAAAACCTCCACGGATCACGAGTATTTACACGGATTTTTTTCATCCACAAAAACTTAGTAACTCAGCAACTTAGTAACTTAGTAACTCAAAAACCTCCACGAATCGCAAGTATTTATACGGATTATTCAAAAATAAAAAAGAGGCGTATCAAATTGTGATACGCCTCTACTCTTTTGCTGTGAGCAGCGAACTTTGAGCCAAAAGCTATTACTCACGGCTCATAGCTCATGGCTCATCGCCTATTATTTCTTAACAAAGCGTCTTACAGCTTCACCATTTTCTGTAACGACTTTCACGAAGTAAACTCCGCTGTTCAAGTTTGTCACATCTATTGAGTTGCTGTGTTGCTGAGTTGCTAAGTTGCTAAGATTTTGAATTCTTCCATAAATATCATAAATCTCTACTATCAGTGTCTGAGTCTGAGTCAGTGCCTCAATATAAAGCTTGTCGTTAACAGGATTTGGATATAATATAATCGATGATTTCAATTCTTCTATGCCTTCTCCTGGATTTTCTGGTTCTTCAGGCTTTTCTCCTGATGTTGTAGCACATGCTTTTTCAGATTTTTCTGATTCACCGATCTTATCGACAGCTGTCACTGTGAAGCAATATTCTGTTCCTGGTGTCAATTCTGTGATTTTTGTATTCACTTCTTCATAAGTGCCTACCAATTTATCTTCATTATAAACATTATATGAAGCTGCGCCTTCAACTGCGTCCCACATCAAAACCAATTCTGTATCGTTTAATGTCATTGCCAAGACATTTGTAGGAGCTGGCAAACGGTCTGCTTCTTCCTCATTACCTTCAACAATAGAAATAATATTAGATGCTTCCGCGCCAAAATCGCCTGCGCCATCAATAATGACTTTTCCTTTTGAATTTAAGATTTTATAATATCCATCACCATAGAAGCAACAGATACCATTATTTTTAGAGTCTCTTATAACAAATTTAACACATTCATTAACTGGCACTTTGACTTTAATTTCATGCAATTCTGTTGCAGAAGAGCCAGACAAATTCTTATAAGGACCACCTGATGCTAAAACTGAATAATCTGAAGCCAACAATTCCCATGTGATTTGAGTTCCGTATTTATCTTGCATCAATTCTATTGTAATCTCAGCTTCTTCTCCTGTTGTTTTCACTACGCCCCAACCTTCATTTTTGACTGTCAGAGTTTCATCATCTTCAAATTTAACTCCATTTGCCTCTACAATTTTCACATTCACATCATGTGTTCCTTGTGGAATATTAACATCAAGTTCAACATTAACTGTACGATATTTAGCGATTGAGCCTTCCCATGTCTTTGTAACAGGTTCTCCATTATCTACAGACACTTCAAATTTCAATGATGTAAGTTCATTTACACCGCTATTGCTTACTGCGACATTTATCACTTTATCATTTGAACATGAAATTCCTGCCGACAATCCAAGAGACACTATTTCTGGATGGATTTCGTCGCTTGTCACAAATAATGTATGCAATCTGTTTGCATTAAGAATTGGACGTGTTGCACTTCCTTGATATTGTTCTGTCACGAATGCGAGAAACTCTATGTCATCAAGTTTCACTTCAAAACCATTAGAACCGCCTATATTTTCAGGAATGTCGTATGTATATGTTTTGGCAACTAAAGTTCCTGCTGTTGTAGAATTTATCGCTTCTCCCCATGTAGGCGTAACAACATCGCGCAACGCGTGCATATGACAATAGTTTTCATTCCAAACTCCGCCACTATTTTGTCTAGCATAAATATTATCTTGCAACATCACGACATTTAAATAATTTGTCTCTGAAGCACTATTTGAAGTATAATACACTTCCACTGTTATAGTTGCTTTACGAGTTTCCTTATCGATAGCTACTTGACCTGCCACATTACATTCTGCAGATTGTCCCATCTGTTGCTTTGAATATGAACCCCAATCAGAACGAGATACAGACGACGATGTTGTTCTATTGACCAAGCCTGATGGGAATCCTTTAACTTCAAATCCTGAATATATTGTATTTCCATCATCTGTCGTAAAATTAGGATATGATGTTGTCGCATAATTTCCAGCATGAATATTAACCAAAAATATATTATCAGGATAAGCTGCTGCTATTTCACTAGCGACTTTATGTCCTTCTGGACAATATTGACAATACACTCCTGTAAATTCCTCGATAATCACGTTTCTATTTGTTGGTTCTGTAGAAACCAAATTCTGAGCATTTAAAGCTGTTGTCAGAAGCAAAAGAAACATAGCTGTAATAGAAAATTTTTTCATAGTTTTAATATTTTATTTATAATATTTTCTTATGTGCAAATATAAAAAAAACTGTGAATTTCTCCACAGTTTTTTTTATTAACTCTGACTCTGAACCCAGACAATTGACCAGTCTGCGTCTGTGTCAACAGTCAGTGTCAATATCAACAGTCAGTGTCTTAATTATTGTATTCTGCTAAGATTCCAGCGACTTTATCAGGTGTCACGCGACCATAAACTTTGTCGCCTACCATCATAACTGGAGCCAAGCCGCAAGCGCCGACGCAGCGTAAGCAGTTCAATGAGAACTTGCCGTCTGCTGTTGTGCCGCCTACTTGTATTGCGAGCTGACGTTTCAATTCATCGATAACTTTCTCTGCACCGCGAACGTAACATGCTGTACCCAAACATACTGAGATTGGGAAACGTCCTTTTGGTGTCATTGTGAAGAATGAATAGAATGAAACGATGCCATATACTCTTGCTACTGGAATATGTAATTCTTCTGCTACCAATTCTTGTACTTCTGCTGAAAGATAACCGAATTCGCCTTGAACTTTATGAAGCACGTTGATGACCTCACCTGGTTCGTTGTTGAAAGATTTACAAATACCTTTCACGAAGTTTATCTTGGATTCTGATAATTTTATAACTGCCATAATATTTACATTTTAATCATTTAACAATTTAACACTTTTATTCGCCAATCTCAACATGGTCTGATTTGTCGAAGTAATGTGTATGTAAAAGTTCATGTGATTTATGTCCACATGGTTCTCCAAGATATTCCTTATACAATTTGATAATTGAAGGATTTTCGTGTGACTTACGAATTGGCTTGTTGCGATCTTCTTCGTATGTAGCTGCGAAACGTTTTTTGATGATTTCGCTGTTGCCATGGTGGTAAGGCTGACCAGCGCCGCCGATACAACCGCCAGGACATGCCATGACTTCGATAGCGTGGAATTGTTCTTTTCCTTCGCGAACTCTTTCGAGCAATGTACGAGCGTTCTTCAAGCCGTGAGCGATACCGATGTGAATTGGAGTTCCGTTGAAGTCGACCCAAGCATCGCGGATGCCTTCAAGACCGCGTAATTCTGTAAAGTCGATTTTTTCGAGTTTCTTGCCGGTAAAGACTTCGTATGCTGTACGAGCAGCAGCTTCGATAACACCGCCAGTAGCACCGAAGATAACTGCAGCACCTGTTGATTCGCCGAGTGGGTCATCGAAATCTTCTGATGGCATTTCTTTAAGATCTAAGTTGAATTGTTTAATCAAACGAGCCAACTCGCGTGTTGAGAGAACGTAATCAACATCTGGATTGCCATTTACATAGAACTCTTCACGTTTACATTCGTATTTCTTAGCCAAACATGGCATGATAGAAACGACTACCAAGTCTTCGCGTTTGATGCCCATTTTCTCTGCCCAGTAGCTCTTAGCGATAGCACCGAACATCTGTTGTGGAGATTTTGCTGATGATGGGACATCGAGCATATCTGGGAAGTTATGTTCGAAGAAGTTAACCCAACCTGGGCAGCATGATGTTAATATTGGGAGACGAACTGATTTGTCGCCTTCTGTAAATCTCTTGATACGATCGAGCAACTCTGTGCCTTCTTCCATGATTGTGAGGTCGGCTGCAAAGTCTGTATCGAAAACATAGTTAAAACCAAGTTGACGCAATACAGCTGCGAGTTGACCTGTAACAATTGTACCTGGTTCTAAACCAAATTCTTCACCTATAGCGACGCGTACTGCAGGAGCTGTCTGTACCACAACTGTCTTCTTAGGGTCGTTGATTGCCATCATAACTTTGCGTGTATCATCAACTTCGCTCAAAGCTCCTACTGGACATACTTGAACGCATTGACCACACATTACGCATGGAGAGTCAATCATATCTTGTTCAAATGCTGGAGCTACAACAGCTTGGAAACCACGATTTACTGCTGACAATGCGCCAACACTTTGAATGTTGTTACATACGTTTTCACAACGACGGCACATGATACATTTGTCAACGTCACGGATGATTGATGGTGACATATCAACGCGATATGTTGATTGTTCGCCTTTATAAGGGATTTCGCGAATACCGAGGTTTTGTGCTAATTTTTGTAATTCACATTGTCCTGACTTTGAACATGTGAGACAGTCTGTTGGGTGGTCTGAGAGAATCAATTCAACGACTGTACGACGAGCGTTAATGACGCGTTGTGAGTGTGTCAACACTTCCATGCCTTCTACGCAGTCTGTAGCACATGCAGGAGCAAGGTTACGACGTGGTCTGCCGTTGAAATCCTTAACGACTTCAACAACGCAAACGCGACAACCGCCTGGTTTGTTTTCAAAATTCATTCCTGCCAATTCAAAATAACATAAGGTAGGAATATGAATGCCGGCTTGGCGAGCTGCTTTTAAGATAGTTGTGCCTTCTGCAACTTCTACCGGTTTGTTATCTATAGTGAGTTTTATCATTTTAATGTTCCTTTCTAATATTATTTGATTGAGATTGCACCGAACTTACATTTTTCATAACAAGCACCGCACTTGATACATTTGAGGTTGTCGATGTGATGTGCCATTTTCTTTTCTCCTTCTATAGCGTCTTGTGGACATACGCGTTTACATGCGCCACAGCCTATACACTTAGTTGGATCGATTTCGTAGCTCATCAATGACTTACATGCGCCAGCGCGACATTTCTTGTCAACGACATGTTCTACATATTCATCCCAGAAGTTATCTAATGTAGAAAGAACTGGGTTTGGAGATGTTTGACCTAAACCGCACAATGCTGTGTCTTTAATAACGTCAGCAAGGTTGCGTAATTCTTGAAGGTCTTGCATTGTTCCGTTGCCTTTGGTAATCTTGTCCAAAATTTCGAGCATACGTTTGTTGCCGATACGACAAGGAGAACATTTACCGCAGCTTTCTTCGCAAGTAAATTCAAGATAGAACTTAGCGATAGCTACCATACATGATGTTTCGTCCATAACGACCAAACCGCCTGAACCCATCATTGAACCTGCTGCCATCAAACTTTCATAATCGATTGGCGTATCTAAGTGTTTGCTTGTCAAACAGCCGCCTGAAGGACCGCCAGTCTGAACAGCCTTGAATTGACGATTGTTCTTGATACCGCCACCGATTTCATATATAATATCGCGGAGTGTTGTTCCCATTGGAACTTCAATCAAACCAACGTTATTGATTTGACCTGCCAAAGCGAACACCTTAGTTCCTTTTGATTTTTCTGATCCTATGCCAGCAAACCAGTCAGCGCCTTTTGTGATGATGATTGGAATGTTAGCGAATGTTTCAACGTTGTTAACGTTTGTTGGTTTATTCAAATAACCTGACACTGCTGGGAATGGTGGCTTGAATGTTGGTTCGCCACGTTGACCTTCCATTGAGTGGATGAGAGCTGTTTCTTCACCGCAAACGAAAGCTCCAGCACCATAGCGCAATTCAATATCAAAGTCGAAGCCACTACCGAGGATGTCTTTTCCTAACAAACCAAATTCTCTTGCTTGACCTAATGCGATTTGCAAGCGTTCGATAGCGAGAGGATATTCAGCGCGGATATAGACGAGACCTTTTGTTGCACCGATAGCATAACCGCAGATAGCCATAGCTTCGATGATTGAGTGTGGGTCGCCTTCCATGATAGAACGGTCCATGAATGCACCTGGGTCGCCCTCGTCAGCATTACATACTACATATTTTTGATCCGCTTCGTTCTTTGCGCAGAGACCCCATTTTACGCCTGTTGGGAAACCAGCGCCGCCTCTACCACGAAGTCCTGATGCTGTGACTTCTGAAATGACTTCTTGTGGTGTCATCTCTGTCAAACATTTGCCAAGACCTTCATAACCATTGCGTGCTATGAATTCATTGATGTCTTCTGGATTGATGAAACCGCAGTTACGCAAAGCAATACGAAGTTGTTTCTTATAGAATCCCATGTGCTTAGAGTCTGACACATGTTCATTGGTTTCTGGATCTAAATAAAGAAGGTCTTTTACTTTACAACCTTGTACAATATGTTCGTCAACGATTCTTTGAACATCTTCTGGTTTTACCTGTGTATAGAATGTATTGTCAGGTATCATCTTGACGATAGGTCCCTTTTCGCAGAATCCGAAGCATCCAGTCTTGATAACCATAACTTCATCTTGCAAACCTTTTTCTTTTAATATGGTGTTAAAGTTTGCAACAATCTCGTCACTTGCTGATGACTTACATCCGGTACCACCGCAGCAAAGCACATGCATTTTGATTTTTGCAACTTCACTATCAGCCATGGCATCTTTAATCTGTGCCAACGCTTCCGGATTTTCACTCTTTTCGCGAAGGTCGAGATTTGACTGGAACTTTTCTTTCATAGCTCTCAGTTCTGCTAATGATTTTACTTTTGCCATTTTTATTTAATGTTAGTTAATGAATGTATGAGGGAGCAAATGTAATAAATCATTTTATTTTTTCAAATCTTTTTTCAAAAAAAAATCACAAAGATTTTGCAGATTTTTTAAGGTTTAAAAATAGAGCTATAATCAAAAAAGGCCAACATTACTATTGACCTTTTTCTTTTCGATTCTGCGACTCTACGACTCTTTGGCTAAACTCGCATCCGCAATATCTTTGGTTGTAAAAATTATATTCCTTTATTATCTGTATTCTTCTTTCGCTCAGTCCGCCTTTTCTCCAGTTCTGCGCCCAATATGTCACATCAGGATAATGACTCTGCGCATAAAGCCCAGCTTCTTCTATCTGCTGCAGCGATTTCCATCGGCTCGACGCCAATGTCGTCGTGATTACACTTATGCCTCTTTCATGGGCATATTTCGCCGACTCCAGAAGTCGAAGCTTAAAACATTTCAGGCATCGGCTTCCTCTCTCTGGCTCGTTCTCCAGACCTCGCATCTCTGCAAGCCACGACTCATGGTCATAATCGGCATCCACAATTTCAAGCCCCAAGCTCTCAGCATAACGCGTACATTCATCTTTCCTTATCAGATATTCCTCCTCAGGATAAATGTTGGGATTACAATAAAAAACAAGAGGCATGATGCCATTCTGCATCATGCACTCTATTATCGCTGAAGAACAAGGAGCACAACATGTGTGAAGAAGAACTTGCTTAACTCCACCTGGTGCTTCTATATTCATCTTATTTCTTCATAATTTTTTGAACTGATGTTGCACCATTAGCTTGTAATTTTACAAAGTAAATGCCTGATGCAAATTCGCTCATATCAACTTTAACAGCTTCGCTCATTTCTGTTGCGAATAATACTCTACCGTATACGTCAACAACTTCTACATAATCAGCTTCGCTTGATTCTACCATTACATAATCTTGTGCTGGATTTGGATAAACGCTTGATGCAAAAGCAACTTCTTCAACAGCGTCGTCTTCAACAACTGCATAGTCCAACAAATATGTTGTTACTAAAACTAAGTCCATATTATCATTTTGTGCCCAAAATTCAAATGATTTCAATAAGTGTTTCTTTACTTCTGGAAGTTGTGGGAAATCTTCTTCTGGGTTTGGATAATAGTAAATATTTTCAGCTGAAACATTTGTGTCATATTCAAAAACTTTTCTTTCTTGAACTGTACCAGCTGCTGTTGTTTGTTCTGTTTTTAAACAGTTACCGTATTCATCAAATTCACTGATTTTGAATGCTTGTACTGACCACATTTCAGCATCCCAAACAAATTCGTTAACTCTTTCCAAATTGCCGTTTGCATCATATTTGTATTCTGTCAAGAATTGTGGTTCATGGAAGTATGTTTCTTTACTAAATTGTCTGATTTCTTCTGATACTTTACGACCTTCTTCATCGTATTCGATAATACCTTTTTGCCAATCTTCTATATCCATGAATTCCATAGCCCATTCTGTCATTCTGCCTTCTTCATCATAGTAATATCTGTAAGTACCACCGAGTTGGAAGCCGTAGCCATCATAGAAGTCGTTATAGTTTTTACGAGATATTTTATTGTTATTTTCATCATATTCGTATTCTACATAACAAGCATAAATCCATTCACCATAAGGAATGTTTGGGTTTTCACCATAATATTTTTGCCATGTAGCTAATCTTGTGATGTTACCTCTTTCATCATAGAAAATAGAGTCAATGAATTCATTAGCTGGAGTTACGAATTCTACTTCATTTATACAAACAAGATTTGTACCTTTTTCGCTTGAATAAACATAATCCCAAGCTTCAAAGCCATCTTCTGAGAAGATATTAGCTAAACGCATGTTGTAATTTTGTGCAAATGTTGGTAAAGCAAACAATACCATTGCAATAAGTAAAAATTTTCTCATAATAATTTTTTAGTTTAGTTATTTAATATTTAATAAATTTCATTCTCTTATAGTGAAACGCAAAAATAATTATTTTTTTTATTCTGCAATCACAAAAAACAAATAAATTTAAAAATGTAAAGACGTCACCCCTGTGGCGTCTAAAGAATCAAAAAAAATGTAGAGACGTCACTCCAGTAGCGTCTAAATATTAATATGAATTAAATATTAATATGAATTATTAATAATTATTAATTGTTAATTGCCTCTTCGCTTTTCTCATCGCCCTGCGTTTCAATCTTTCTTCTTTCTTTTTTGACAGATGGCTTAAAACCAAAACCAATGCAGCTCCTACAACAGCCATTATCAAAGCAAGAACGAACTCGCTTGTCATCGGCGGAAGATGGAACGTATAATCATACATTCCTGGCATGACTTCTTTCCAAGGATAAACGACAGGCAAGCTACCAATCATAAATCCTGATAAAACAGACAATGTTTCGTTTCTATATTCTTTCATCAGCCACGACAAAAGATAAGAAATTGAAATGATACTTATCACCGCTCCTATCGCAAATGGCAACAATACCATAAAACCTTGTCCGAATGTCGACATTTTTGTAATGGCCGGCAAGGCTTGCGTAACGATAAATTCATAATTTCCCATTACCATCATGAGATGCGAGCCAGAAATTCCTGGAACTATCATTCCTAAAGAACCGACAATGCCGCATAGTATAAGATAAAGGAAACTATTACTTGGATATGGATTGCTTTTTATTGAAAGATAGAATGACAGCGCAATTGCGACAAACATCAGAATCATCATCTTAGGCGTTTTCTTTCCTATCATTCCAAAGACATAAACAACAGAAGCTATTATCAATCCAATGAAAAATGCATATGCATAAACTTCATACTGTTTAAAGATGGCCTTCAAAGAAATTGCAGTAAGAATCATTCCCGCCATAATACCTAATATTAATGTAAGCAGAAACTTAATGTCAGTATGCTTTGCAAATTCCGAAAACTCACCCTTAAATAACAATTTGAACGCCTTTAAATTCAATGATTTAATCGAATTTATAAAGCGTTCAAAAACACCTATTATTAAAGAAACAGTACCGCTTGACACTGGTATCACATTCACGATTCCCATTGCTAAGCCTTTAAAAAATGTAGAAATATATTGCCTAATTGTCATGATTGTTGTTTTGTCCTGAATTATCAAAATTCATTCCTAAAAACGCAACAATATAACTTTTGTTTTACAATATTGAATTTTTTTTAAAAAATCAGACGCCACATGAGTGACGTCTCTACATTTTATATAACGTTTCCGTATAAATCGAAATAATCAGCTTTAACGAGTTCCACATTTACGAAATCGCCAATACTCAATTCGGCAGAATCTAATGAAATCAAAATTTCGTCATCAACTTCTGGAGAATCGTATTGTGTTCTTCCTATATAATAATCACCTTCAATTCTGTCGATTAATACTTTCTCTACCGAGCCAACTCTCTTTTCATTTGTTTCCAAAGAAATGTTTTGTTGTATTGCCATGATAGTATCGACGCGTTCTTGCTTGACTTCTTCAGGAACGTCATCTTCCATCTCGTATGCTGGCGTTCCTTCTTCTGGAGAATAAGCGAATACGCCAGCGCGTTCAAACTTCATCTCTTTTACGAAGTCGCACAATTCCTTAAACTGCTCTTCCGTCTCGCCAGGAAAACCGACGATAAACGTAGTTCTAAATGCGATTCCTGGAACTCTGTTACGAGCATTTGTAACAAAATTTATCGTCTGTTCCTTGTCGACGCCGCGTCTCATGTTTTTCAAGATTGGCGTGCTGATATGTTGCAAAGGCAAATCTATGTAATTGCAGATTCTTGGCTCGTTGTTCATCAAGTCGAGGAGCTCATCAGGGAATCCTTGTGGATAGCCGTAATGAAGTCTTATCCATTCGAATTCCTTTATCTCGAGAAGCTTTTTCACCAACTCTACGATATGATATTGTCCGTCGATGTCGCGACCGTAATATGTCAAGTCTTGAGCGATGAGAATTAACTCTTTCACGCCTTTTTGCGCAAGTAAATTCGCTTCTTTGAGAAGGTCTTCCATAGGAACGGAGACGTGTTCGCCACGAATCAAAGGTATCGCACAAAAAGCACAGCGACGGTTGCAGCCTTCAGAAATCTTGAGATAAGCATAATGACTTGGAGTTGAAAGAACTCTTTCGTGATTATAATCTAAAGTTACTGAGTTGCTGAGTTGTTGAGTTGCTGAGGTCAACCCATCATTTTTTAAAATATCGTTAGCGATAAGTTGTACTGATTCAACGCCGAAGAAACCATCTACTTCGTGGATTTCTTCTTGCAAGTCTTTACGGTAGCGTTGCGAGAGGCAACCGATGACATAAAGTTTCTTTATTTTTTTAGCTCTTCTGAGCTCTGCATATTCTAATATTGTGTCTATAGATTCTTCTTTAGCGTCGCCGATGAATCCGCAGGTGTTTATTATCACGATGTCTGATTTCTTTTCAGATTCGTGAACTATGTCGTAGCGGTGACTGAGCGAGGCTGCGAGGCGTTCCGAGTCTACTCTATTCTTTGAACAGCCGAGCGTAACGATATTTACTATAGGTTTCTTCATCGTCGAAATCAATTTCTTCCTTCAAAAAGGCTGTTAACGAATTCTTTTCTGTCAAATATCTGAAGATGATCCATGCCCTCTCCCACTCCGATATATTTTACCGGAATCTTGAACTGATCTGAAATACCAATTACTACGCCACCTTTTGCTGTTCCGTCTAACTTTGTCAAAGCAAGCGCATTGACTTCTGTAGCAGCCATAAACTGACGTGCTTGTTCTATAGCGTTTTGTCCTGTTGATGCATCAAGTACGAGCAATACTTCATGTGGTGCGTCTGCAACGACTTTCTGACAAACTTTTCTAATTTTAGCAAGTTCGTTCATGAGGTTAACTTTGTTATGCAAACGACCTGCTGTATCGATGATGACAACATCTATATTTTGTTCAACGGCAGTCTTAACTGCATCGTAAGCCACAGATGCTGGGTCTGCATTCATGCCATGAGAAACGATAGGCACTCCGACGCGTTCCGACCAGATAGTGAGCTGATCAACAGCTGCTGCTCTGAAAGTATCCGAAGCTCCGAGCAACACGCTCTTTCCTGCTTTCTTAAAATTATGGGCCAACTTACCAATTGTCGTAGTTTTACCTACGCCATTAACGCCAACAACTAAAATAACATAAGGTTTCTTGCCTTCTGGAATATCAAATGTGGTTCCATCTCCAGAATTGTTTTCCTGCAGCAATGCTGCGATTTCTTCTTTAAGAATTCGGTTTAGTTCATTTGTTCCAAGATATTTATCACGAGCAACACGTTCTTGAATTCGTCCGATGATTTTTAATGTTGTATCAACACCAACATCTGAAGTGACTAAAATCTCTTCCAGATTATCCAAAACATCATCATCAACTTTCGATTTGCCGATGATAGCTTTTGAAATTCTGTCAAATACACTTGTGCGTGTCTTTTCCAGACCTTTATCGAGTTCTTGTTTCTGTTCTTGCTCGACTTCCTTGTTTCTCTTGAAAAATGAAAATAAACCCATAACTTTATGCTTTTTTGCAAAGATAATAAAAAAGACTACAAGACAACAAGACTATAAGACAAAAAGTTTTTTTAGTTAGGAGTTAGGAATTAGGAGTTAGGAGTTGTTTTAAGACATAATGACTTGTAGTCTTGTTGACTTGTTGTCTTGTAGTCTTAAACGGAAAAACACAAAAAGCTCCTTCGATTTCTCGAAGAAGCTATTGTATTGTGTAGTTAAAAACCGCTATTATTTCTTTGCGATGAATTCTTGAACTTGATCGATTGGAACGATTGTTTCGTCGAAATAATAAGCACCTGTTTTTTCTGATTTCTTCATTCTAATAACCTTAGAATACTCTTTACCTAAAGTACGTAAGGTAGCAACAACTTTCTTTGCCATGGCCTAATCTTATTTAATTTCTTTATGAACTGTCATTTTCTTCAAGATTGGGTTGTATTTCTTAAGTTCCAATCTTTCTGGTGTATTTTTCTTATTCTTTGTTGTAACGTAACGTGATGTACCAGGCATGCCACTTGCTTTGTGCTCTGTACATTCCAAAATTACTTGTACGCGTGCGTCTTTAGTCTTCTTTGCCATTTTTATCTCCTTTCAGAATTTGGATTGCAAAAATACACATTTATTTGATAAATGCCAATACTTTTT
>JAFOBJ010000080.1 GCA_017381865.1 Bacteroidales bacterium | reverse complement strand
TCCACGAAATTGCAGGAAATTGCACGAAAAGATTAGTGTCAGATTGGTGTTTTTTTGTGGATAAGTTTTTCAGTCCACGAAATTGCACGAAATTGCACGAAAAGATTAGTGTCAGATTGGTGTTTTTTTGTGGATAGTTTTTCAGTCCACGAAATTGCACGAAAAGATTAGTGTCAGATTGGTGTTTTTTGTGGATAGTTTTTCAGTCCACGAAATTGCAGGAAATTACACGAAAAGATTAGTGCCAGATTAGTGTTTTTTCGTGGATAGTTTGGAAAATATTTTTCTTTGTATAACATTTGTGGATAGTTTTCGTTATTATAGGATAAAAACTTTGTCGAATTATTAATTAAACTGAACGGAATAAATAATCTTTACTTTTTATAGGAAAAAATATTGTAATTTTGTTAATCAGAAAAAATGACTATGGTTAAGACTAGCATCCTTTGGGCAGACGATGAGATAGAACTTCTCCGCCCTCATATTATGTTTCTGGAAAAGAAAGGTTATGAAGTAGTTACGACAAACAATGGCAGTGAAGCCATTGACTTGGTTCGTGAACGTCATTTCGATATAGTGTTTTTAGATGAGCAGATGCCTGGCATTTCTGGCGTCGAGACTTTGGAAAGGATAAAGCATGAATTTCCAAATATTCCTATCGTGATGATTACCAAGAGCGAGGAGGAAGGCGTAATGGAAGACGCCATCGGAAATAAAATTGCCGATTATCTGATTAAACCTGTAAATCCAAATCAGATTCTTCTTTCACTGAAAAGAAACCTTGAGCAGAAGCAACTCGTTGATGAGAAATCGACATCGAAATATCAGCAGGAATTCCGTAAGATTGGAATGGAAATAAATAACAACCTCAATTATAATGAATGGGTTGATGTTTATAAAAACTTGACTCGTTGGGAACTTGAACTTCAGAAGTCGAATGACGAAGGCATAAAGGAAGTCCTTGCAATGCAGAAACTGGAAGCTGATACACTTTTCTCCCGTTATGTTGAGCGTAATTACGTCGATTGGGTTCAGCCAAATTGCGATGACAAACCTACGCTTTCGCATACTTTGATTCGTGATAAGGTTATTCCACATCTAGATGATAATGATAAGCCTTTGTTTTTCATTCTTATAGATAATCTTCGTTATGACCAGTGGAAGTCGATTCAGACTTTATTGGAACCTTACTTCAGAACTGAAAACGATGACATCTATTACAGTATTTTGCCGACTAGCACGCAGTATGCGCGTAATTCTATTTTTGCTGGATTGATGCCGCTTGAAATTCGTCGCCGCTTCCCAAAATACTGGGTCGATGAGGAAGATGAAGGAACTAAGAACCAATACGAAGAAGAGCTTCTTGCAGAGCAGTTGCGTCGTTTCGGAAAAAATATAAAGTGTTCTTACAATAAGGTTTTGAATCTTGCTGCAGGAAAGAAACTTGCTGAGCAGATGTCGAACTTGATGCAGAATAAGCTTAATGTCATAGTTTATAACTTCGTCGATATGTTGTCGCATGCTCGTACCGAGATGGAGATAATCAGGGAGTTGGCGTCAGACGAAGAGGCTTATCGTTCTTTGATGCTTTCGTGGTTCGAGCATTCTTCTTTGTTTGATATCATGAAATATATTTCGCAGAAAAAATGTAACGTCATCGTCACCACCGACCACGGATCTGTCTGGGTGAAGAATCCTGTTAAGATTTTAGGCGATAGAGATGTTAATACAAATCTGAGATATAAATATGGTAAGAGCTTGAAATATAATGCTAAAGAAGTGTTTGAAATTCGTGACCCAGAAAAGATTTTCTTGCCAAAAATAAATGTCAGTACAAGTTACGTTTTCTCTCGTGCAAACGATTTCTTCGCTTATCCGAACAATTATAACTATTACGTCAATTATTATAAAAACACATTCCAACATGGTGGCATTTCGATGAACGAAATGTTGATTCCTGTTGCATTTCTTACAAGTAAATAAATTTTAACAATGCAAGATATAATATTCAAAATCAATAGTATAGAAGAATTATCGAAGGTGTCAGATTTGCTTATCAGCTGGCGCGACAAATCAAATATCATAGCTTTTTATGGAAATATGGGAGCAGGGAAGACCACTCTCGTCAAGAATCTTTGCGCTAAGATGGGTGTCCAAGACGAGGTTAATAGCCCGACTTTCGCTTTGGTGAATGAATATCAGACAGAAACATTGGATTCTGTTTTCCACTTCGATTTCTATAGAATTAAAAGTCTGGAAGAAGTTTTCGATATCGGTTATGAGGATTATTTCTATGGAGGCAGCCTCTGTCTTTTGGAATGGCCGGAATTAATAGATCCTTTGATGCCAGAACATTTCATAAAAGTCGAGATAACATTAGGCGATACAGACGATAGTAGAGTTATAAAAGTCAGTGAGTTATAGTCATAACCATTGACTGTTAACCATTGACTGTTGAACTTTGAATTGTGCTAAATAAAAGGTGTTTTTTTCTTTGTTAATTAGAAAGAAATACCTTAATTTTGCATAAAATTTTTTTTATGAAAAAAGTAGTTTTTGTTGGTAGCGGAGCTATCGGAACAGCAATAGGAAATGTGTTGGCTAGAAAAGGCGTTGACGATATTACATTGCTTTCCATTGAAGAAGAAGTAGTAGAATCAATAAATAATTTAAGATATAATTTAACATATTTTCCTAATGTTAAATTGTCGAGAAACCTTAAAGCAACTACAGATATACAAATTTTAAAAGATGCTGATGTCATCTTTATGGCAATACCGTCAACAGCTGTTGTTGGTTATCTGTTTGATAACAAAGAGTATATAAATCCAAATGCAATTATAGTCAACTTGGCTAAAGGCTTTGGAAAATGTGATTGCTTGATACCTGATTGTTTGCGAGATAATTTCTCTAACCCGATTATGATGATGAAAGGACCATCTTTCGCCAGAGAGATAATAAATCGTCAAGATACAGGCTTTACATTAGGATGCGTTGATAATCAGTATTTTAGTGAAGTGTCAGAATTATTTGAAAATACAAACATCCGTTTTGACTTTTCAAATGACGTGACAGGCGTTGAGTTGGCTAGTATCTTGAAAAATATCTATGCAATTATCATCGGTATGCTCGATGCAAACTACGACTCTGCTAATATGAGATCATTGTTTATAACAAAGTCAATCAATGAGATGCGTAGCTTGATGATTACTTTCGGAGGTCAGGAAATAACAATGTTTAACTACTGCGGATTCGGTGATTTTGCATTGACTTCGCTCAATGACATGAGCCGCAACAGAACATTGGGCCTTTTGATTGGCAAGGGATTCTTCAATAGCGGCATTTCGGAAAAAGTCGTGCTCGAAGGTCGCATAGCCGTCGATGTTTTCTATCAAAAAGTTCAAGATAGTAGCATAGATATCAATGCGTTTCCTCTTATGTCGGAACTCTATCATGTCTTTAATGACAACGATTACCCAACAAAGAAATTCGTCAAGAATGTCTTGAACAAAATAAAATAATAAAACTATAAACTAAAATTATGAGACGCATCAATTACATATTGTTAAATTCATAGGTGCAATTGGTACGTCTTTACAATTTTCAATTTTCAACTTAAAATGGGTGTTGTTGTTCGACAGAGCATAAAAGGTGCAATAATGAATTATTTAGGGGTGTTGGTGGGATTCATCACCACCTTTTTTATTGTTACCAAATACCTTACTACAGAGGAAGTTGGGTTGACACGCATCCTAGTCGATGCTGCGATTCTGCTCTCTGGATTGGCTCAGCTTGGAACAAGCACCTCGGCGATGCGTTATTATCCGTATTTCAAAGATGAAAAAGAAAAAGACCACGGTTTTTTCGGCTGGACGGTGATAATTCCATTCTTCGGATTCGTCATTTTCTCAGTATTATTTTTTGTCTTCAAGCAACCAATAGAAAATTATTTCTCCCAAAATTCATCTCTTTTTGTCGATTACATCTACTTCGTCATCCCAATGGCGTTTTTTATGGTGTATCTGCTTGTCTTTGAGACAAATTCAAATCTGCTGATGCGTATCGTGGTTCCTAAATTCATTCGTGAGGTTGGAATCCGTCTCATGACATTGATAGTCTATCTGCTTTACGCTTTTGATGTGATAAACCTTGACGGAATGGTGATATCTCTCTGTCTTACATACGGTTTCGCAACTCTTTTTAATGTTATTTATCTTTTTACCTTAAAGAAAGTTTCTTTTAAAATCCAACCTTCGTATGTTACAGCTTGGTTGCGTAAAGACTTTATATTCTATACGTTGTTCTTGATAGCAACATCTTTGGCTGGAAATCTTATACCTGTTTTAAATACGTTTTTTGTTTCAGGAAAACTTGGATTGGCGGTGGCAGGCATCAATACAATTGCTGTTTATATCGCAAATATGGTTGAAATACCTTATCGCTCGCTGGCTGCAATATCTCGTCCGCAAATATCACAAGGGATGAAAGATAATAATATGTTGGAAGTCAATAAGTTGATACAAAGTGTTTCTTTGCACCAATTCATAGCTTCGGTATTTATCTTTTTCATAATCTGGATCAATATTGATTTGATTTACAAAGTGATTCCTAATGGAAATGTTTACGACGCGGCAAAATTTGTTGTATTTATCCTCGCTATCGTAAAAATTGTTAACACTTCTCTTAATGTAGGTGCAACGGTTTTAAGTTATTCTAAATATTACTATTATTCACTTTTGTTTACAATAATACTTACATTAACTGCTATTGTGATGAATATCAAACTTATACCTATATGGGGAATGGAAGGAGCTGCTTTGGCTTCATTGATTTCTTATATAGTATATTATGCTGTATTGTTAACATTTGTTAGCTTAAAACTTAAATTGACACCATTTTCTGTTAAAGAATTTTATACATTGTTAATAATAGTTTTCTTATTCATAATAGATTGGTTATTACAGAAATATATGTCTGGAAAATTGATATCTTTGTTTGATGTTGAAATTATAGGACAAATCGTTGATTCTATAATAAGAACATCGCTTATGTCATTATCTGGGCTTGTAATTATTTATAAATCAGGTATTTCAAAACAAATAAATGACATCATTGATAAAGTGTTGTCATTGTTAAAATTGACAAAAAAATAATATGAAAATAGTAGTAGTAGGACCGTCGCATCCTTATCGTGGCGGAATTGCGGCATTTACAGACCGCCTTGCGAATGAATTCGTGTCGGAAAACGACGATGTTCACCTGTACACATTTACTTTGCAATATCCATCGATTTTGTTTCCGGGCAAGACTCAGTATTCTGATGCTCCAGCTCCAAAAAACATTAGAATTTTTAGAAGAATAAATTCTATAAACCCATTTTCTTGGATTAAGACAGCTAAAGAAATAAAAGCTAAAAATCCTGATATTGTGATATTTGCATATTGGATGTCGTTTTTCGCTCCATGTTATGCAAAAATGGCGAAGATAATTTCTAAAAATAAAAAAACACGTTGCATTGGATTGGTTCACAATATGATGCCTCATGAAAAATCTTTGCTCGACAGAATATTTTCGCCTTGTTTTGTGAAGAAAATGGACGCCTTCGTTGCTCTTTCAAAATCTGTTTTGGAAGATATTTCTAAGTTAGACAAAAAATCAAAGCCAAAATATTTTTCACCACATCCATTGTATGATCATTATGGAGATAGGGAAGATAAGTCGCTGGCAATAAATAGTTTATATCTTGATGATAAATACAATTATCTTCTTTTCTTTGGTTTGATACGCGAATACAAAGGATTGGATTTGCTTCTGAAAGCTATGGCTGATGAGCGTATTGATAATTATCCAGTGAAACTTATCGTTGCAGGCGAGTTCTATGAAAAGAAAGAGCCTTATTTGCAAATGATTGATAATTATAAGATTAATGATAAAGTTGTTATCTGCGACAGATATATTCCTGATGAAGAGGTGAAGAATTTCTTTAATCTTGCAGATATGGTCGTTCAGCCTTATAGATCGGCGACGCAAAGTGGTGTTACTCAGGTGGCTTATCATTTCGAGAAACCGATGCTTGTTACTGATGTCGGTGGCTTGAGGGAAATCGTTCCTGATGGAAAAGTCGGTTATGTTGTTGAGCCGCAACCTGTTAAAATTGCAGATGCTATTTGTGACTTTTATGATAATGACAGAAAAGAATTTTTTGAAAATAATATCATAGAAGAGAAGAAGAAGTACGAATGGGCAAAAATGACAGAGACGATTAAGAAATTATATAATGATGTTTCAAAATAATTGTTGATGATGAAGAAAATAATTTCACTTTTGACAAAGATATTTCCTCGTCAAATATTAATAAAATTTAGTTATTTGTTTAGTATTTTGATAAGGCCGTTTTATTGGGGAAATAAGGTCGAATGTCCAGTTTGTGGAAAACATTTCCGTAAGTTTTTGCCTTATGGTTATGGCGAAGCCATGGATAATCGCTTGTGTCCTAGTTGCTTGTCCTTGGAACGACATCGTCTTCTTTGGCTGTATCTGAAAGAAAAAACAGGTTTCTTTACCGATAATTTAAAAGTATTGCACTTCGCTCCAGAGCAACCTTTCTTAAAGAAATTTAAGAATTTGAAAAATCTTGATTATACAACGGCCGACCTCGATTCTCCTATTGCAGACTTGCATCTTGATGTGACAAATATCAATCTTCCAGACAATACTTACGATGTAGTTATATGCAATCATGTTTTGGAACATGTTGATAATGTTAACAAAGCATTTTCTGAAATCAAAAGAATCTTAAAACCAGGAGGCTGGGCAATTTTGATGGTTCCGATAAATCCTAATGTCGATACTTTTGAAGACCCTACTATTACTGACCCAAAAGAAAGACAACGACTTTTTGGTCAGTACGACCATGTGCGTCAGTTTGGTAGAGACTATGCTGAAGTCTTGGAGAAAGCTGGATTCCAAGTTGATGCAGACAGATTGTATTTTGAAATATCAGAAAACCAACGTGATAGAATGCGCCTCGCCCGACCAGGAGAGGAACTTGTTTATAGAGTTATTAAAGGAATTGAGGAGAATACCTCATACCCTTAAGTCCTCATACCCTTAAATCCTACTTATAAAACTCTGGGTGCATCTCTCTGAATTTCTGCTCGAAATCCCAGAAACGTCTGATGCTTTTCTTGCTCCAATCTAATCTCAATTCGTCTTTTTCTTCCTCAGTGAGATGCCAGTCAATGTCGCTATTATGCAAACGTTGCATCAATGTGTACATCATCAAAGCTGCTGAAACACTGATGTTGTAACTTTCTGTAAATCCGAACATTGGGATTTTTACATACATATCTGCGTGTTCCAATGCATAATCGCTGAGACCAGTTTTCTCTGTTCCGAAAACAATAGCTACAGGCTGGTCTAAAGGAAGCTCGTCAGGAGTGAAGTCGTCTTGATGAGGACATGTCGCTACGATTTTATATCCTTTTTTGTGAAGATTGTCGAAAGCTTCAGGTGTGTTGAAGTCGTTTTCGTTATATTTTTTTAGGTCTAACCATTTAACGCTGCCAACGACGATGTCAGGATTTACGTTATAAACCCAACGGTTTTCTATGACATGAATGTCCTGAATTCCGTTGATGTCGCAACTTCTCAAAACTGCACTCGCATTATGTGACTGATAAATGTCTTCCAATACGATAGTGACGTGTCGTGTTCTGTAGTTGAGAACTTCTTCAAAACGTTTTTTTCTTTCTTCTGTAGTGAATTGTTGTAAAAATTTATATAATTCCTGATCTTTTGGTGACATTGTTAATATTTTTTTAGTTATTTAAATTCTTGATTTCTACATTAATATAATAATGTATGTATGCGTTTTTTTTAAATTTTCTTTGTTAAAAATAATTGAGCAAATATATTTATTTTTTTTGTTGTTTTTTCAGATAAAAAAACTAAATTTGCACTTCGAAAAACTAAATTTGATATGGCAAAACAAAACGTTAAGAATGAAGGTGATGAACGCCTCGAATCAGTTGAAACAACTTTGACAAAAGCAGAACAATTTGTTATTGATAATCAAAAAGCTATTATTGTCGTATTATCAATAATGCTTGTAGCAGTTCTCGCTTTCTTTGGTGTTAAGAAGTATTATTTAGAGCCACGCGAAAAAGACGCTCAAGCTGCAATTTATCACGCAGAAAAGTATTTTGAGAATGATAATTTTGCAACAGCATTGAATGGCGATGGTAACTATCTCGGTTTCGTAGATATTATCAACGAATTTGGTGGTACAAAAACAGCTAATTTAGCAAAATATTATGCTGGTGTATCTTGCCTCAACACAGGCGATTTCAACAAAGCTGTTGAGTATCTTAAGTCATACAAAGGTAAAGACGTTTTAGTTTCATCATTGGCTTTAGGCGCATTAGCTGACGCTCAAATGGAATTAGGTAATGTTGCTGAAGCAGCTGCATCATACGAAAACGCAGCATTGAAATCAGCTAACAGCTTCACTTCACCAATGTATTTGCTCAGAGCAGGTATGGCTTACGAAATGGCTGGCAACTATGCAAAAGCTATCGCAGCTTACAACAAAATCAAGGCTGACTATCCTAACAGCAATGAAGGCTTCAGCATTGAAAAATATATCGCAAGAGCACAAGCTGAAATGAAATAAGTAATTAAGCGAATAAATATGCACCCGATTCGAAAGAGTCGGGTGTTTTTTTTAAAGGATATTTTATGAAAAAACACAATGAATTAGAAGAAAAGCCTAGGTTGTTTACAGGCAGTTATCTGATGGTTTGGATAGCTAATTTTATGATGTATTTTTCGTTTTATTTTGTGACGCCGTTATTGCCGCTATATCTTCGCGATGAATTCAACGCCGATAAGGCAATGATAGGATTGGTGTTGAGCGGATATAGTGTCGCCGCCTTGGCGAAACGTTTCTTTAGCGGTTACATCGTCGACAGATTTTCTAGAAAGAAAGTCTTGATGATAGGATATGCGGCGTTCGCATTGTTTTTCGCAGGTTATTACATAACAGGCTCCATAGTGCTGTTCGCAATCATAAGAACATTGCACGGAGCGCCATTCGGCTTGACATCAGTGTCGAGCAACACGGTGGCAATCGATGTCTTGCCGTCGCAAAGAAGAGGCGAGGGTATAGGCTACTGGGGACTTAGCAATAACTTCGCAATGGCTGTAGGACCTACTTTAAGTCTGTTGCTGTATAGCACATACAATAATTATAATCTGTTGTTTACAGTGTCGTTGTTCGTAGCTTTGCTGGGACTCGTCGTTAATTCTTTCGTGGAATGTAAATATCGTCCTCCAGTCATGGAAAAAAAGAAAATGTCATTAGATAGATTTCTTTTAGTAAAGGGTTGGAGCCAAGGAATTTGCATCGCGCTAATCGCAATGTCGTACGGAATCCTTTCTACTTATATCGCAATTTATAGCAAAGATGTATTGAACATAACTACAGGTACTGGAACATTTTTTATGCTTTTTGCCTTCGGCTTGATATTGTCGAGATTTGTTGGAGTGAAAGCATTAAGCAAAGGTTACGCTGTTAGAAATGCGACATACGGAGTGATAGTGGTCGCTATAGGTTATGCAATATTCGCTTTTTGGCAGAATCTCTACGGATATTATATTTCTGCAGTTGTAATTGGTTTCGGACAGGCAAGTATGTATCCTGCAGTTCAGACTATGTTTTTAAACATGACAACAAACGACAAAAGAGGAACGGCCAACGCAACTATATTGACAAGTTGGGACTTGGGAATCGGTATTGGAATTATTGGCGGAGGTTATGTGGCAGAACATCTTGGCGGTTATAATTCCGCATTCTTGTTGTCAGCTACAGTTTCCTTGATCTCAGTGATTTTCTTCTTGTCATACGCAAAGAACGCTTATCTTAAAAATAGAATTAGGAATTGAGGAATTGAGGAGTTGAGGGACTGAGGAGTTGAGGGATATTGTTGGAGTCCTAAAACTTATCTTAGAAATAGAAGTTAGGAATTAAAAAACTTGTAGTCTTTTTTTCTTATTTTTGCAAAAAAAGAAAAATTATGAAGATAGTATATTTTGGTACGCCAGAGATTGCGTCGTCGCAGTTAGAGGCTATAATATCAGCTGGTTATGAAGTTGTTGCCGTTGTTACGGTTCCTGATAAACCTGCGGGAAGAGGAAAGAAAATACAAAGTTCTGATGTTAAGTTGACTGCTTTAAAATATAACTTGCCGATTTTGCAGCCAGTAAGTTTGAAATCGCCAGAGTTTATAGAAGAGCTTTCTTCATATAAAGCAGATTTGTTTATAGTCGTGGCATTCAGAATGTTGCCTGAAGTAGTGTGGAGTATGCCTCCAATGGGAACGTTCAATCTTCATGCTTCCTTGTTGCCTCAATATCGTGGCGCAGCTCCTATCAATCATGCTATTATTAATGGTGAAAAGGAAACTGGTCTTACGACATTCCTTCTTGATAAAGAAATCGATACAGGTGAAATTATTATGCAGGAAAAAGTCGTTATTGAAGATGATGAAACCGCAGGTACATTGCACGACAAGTTGATGTATCTTGGAAATAAGGTCGTCGTTGAGACGATAAAGATGATAGAGGAGGGGAAAGTGCATTCTCAATCACAGGCGACTATCATCGAAAGGGATAATTTGCAGTTGAAACCAGCTCCTAAAATCTTTAAGGAAGATTGTAAAATTGACTGGACCAAAGACGCTAAGTCGATTTATGACTTCATCAGAGGTTTGTCGCCATATCCAGCGGCTCACACTCAATTCGTTTCAGAAAATAATGAAACACTAGATATTAAGATTTTTGAAGTCGCTTTGAAGGAAAATAAGTCGGAAGATAAAGAATTGTATAAAATCAAGACTGACGGAAAATCCTATTTGGATGTTGTTTTGGGAAATAATAATATTTCAATAAAAGTCATTCAGCAGGCAGGCAAGAAAGCGATGCCGATAGCCGACTTTTTGAGAGGAACGCGACTTGATGGAAATTGGTCGGTGAAATGACGAAATTTTAACGTGATGATGAGAATCTAATCTTATGAAATGTAAGGTTAGATTCTTTTTTTATACAAAATGTGATTTTTTTTATCTGAAAATTTAAAAAATGTATATTAAATAGCATAAAAGAAAGCTGGAAAAAAGTGTTTTTTTTAATAAATTGAAGAAAAAAATGTCTTTTCTTATAATAAATTGAAATTGTATCGATTGCTGTGTTTTCTAGTAAATACAAGCATTTCGGAAAAGTGAATAAAAATCCTTTGTTTTATTTGTGGAAAATATGAAATTTTCTTGGAAAAATATTTGTTTTTGTAATAAAAAATAATTAGATTTGTAAGCGAAAACGATTAAGTTATAATTACTTAACAATATTTAAAGTTATATTTTAAATTAAATTGAATTAATATGAACAAGGCAGAATTAGTAAATGTCATCGCAGAAAAAGCTGGTATGACAAAGGTTGATGCAAAAAAAGCACTCGAAGCATTCATGGACGCATCAGCAGAAGCATTGCAAAAAGGTGACCGTATATCATTAGTAGGTTTTGGAACATTCTCAACAACAAAACATCCAGCAAGAAAAGGCCGTAATCCACAAACTGGCAAAGAAATTATGATTGCAGAAAAGACTGTGGTTAAATTTAAAGCAGGTGCTGAACTTGTAAAGAGTCTCTAAAATATCACAAAAAAATTGAAAGATCGCTTCGGCGGTCTTTTTTTTTATCCTATAATTTCCTAAATTTGCAACGCATAAAAAAAGAAATTATGAACAAAACTAAATTACTTATTTTACTGATTTTTATTGTGCTTACAACAAGTGTAAAAGCGCAGTTTGGGATTGGATTGAAGGGCGGCCTCGATTTTAACTCCGTCACTCGTTCTAATTCGGGTCGTATTGATGAGACTTACCATGCTAAAAATGGTGCCGATTATGGTCTCATATTGTCATATCAGATTAACGAATGGTTTGCATTGAGAGCTAATGTTGAGATGTTGTCGCGTTCTCATACTATGAAGCGTAACTTAAATGCCGTTAAGGGACTTTATACAGACTATAATAATCAATATCTTACAGTTCCAGTTATGGCTGATTTTACATTCGGTGGCACAAAGGTGCGTGGTCATTTTTTGATGGGCGGTTACGTTAGCTATTGGATGATGGCGAATGTAAGTGGTAATACCATTGATCTTTACAATAAAATAAGACCTTTTGACGAGAAAATGGAATTTAATGAATCTCACAATCGTTTTGTTGCTGGTCTCGTCGCTGGTCCTGGATTAAGTGTTGATTTGTCGGACAATATTTCTTTGGAATTAGACGCTTTGCTTTATTATGACTTGATGAGTTATATGAAAGTCAGCAAGGTGTCGTCAGACCCTCGCTATAACAACACAGCTTCATTAACATTAGGTGTAATTTATAAATTATAATATCATGCGTAAAATATCATTAATATTAGCGACAATCGCGCTGACATTCAGTTCTTGCAGAAAAACACCAGATTACGTTCCTTATATAGGCGGAAACTCAAGCTTGGCATACAGCACATACGCAGAACAATTTGACGTGTTGTGGAATAATATCAACACAGGATATGTTTTCTGGGATGTCGATACAACAGACTGGGATGCAGTTTATGAAGAATATATGCCTCGATTCGAAGCCTTGGATATGCGCATAGAGTCAGGAAATGGAGTTGCTACCAAAGAGCTGCAAGCTCTATATGAAGAAGCAATGGGATGTCTTATAGATCATCACATGATAATTCAAGTGAAGAATTTATATTCTTATGGTCATGATGTCGTGAATGTCAATCCTGCGAATAATGAAGTTAAGAAAAGAGATTATTATTACAAGGAAAGTTACAAACTTGCAGACGAGTTGGGTAAATTTAACAAGAATTTAGCATCTAATTCAGTTTCAGGTTATAAGATTTCATACAGTGGCTATGAAAAAGTTAATACAGAAGATGTACAAGTTACAATATGTTATATTTTGTTTGAACTCCCTGATGGACGATTGATTCCTTATCTCTGGCAAAACGGATATAAGATGAGTGCTATAATGTATGGCTTAAATAATTCATCTTCACCTTATTACAAAGCTGCTCAGTTGATTGATAAGTGGAAAAATGCAGCTTTGAAGACACCAAAAAATAAATTGGCAGGTGTTATTCTCGACAACCGTTGTAATGGTGGTGGTTATTTGTCAGACTTGAATTACGTCGTTGCACCTTTCGTCAAGAAAGAACTTGAAGTTATATCAACACGTTACAAAGAAGGTCCAGGCAGACTTGAGCATTCGGTTTGGTCGCCAGTGACAATCAAAGCTTCAACAGAAAACCGTGATTTAGCAGGAGAAAATATTCCTTATGTGGTTCTGTCAAATATTTATTCTATCAGTATGGGTGAAATTACAACTTATGCTATTTCACAATTGCCAACGGGTTATGTAGTTGGAGAACGCACCTATGGTGCAACAGGCCCGCTTTTGTCTGATGCTGTTGACATGACATATGGAGGTCCATTCGGTGATATTGAAAGGGAAAGACATTATGTATATACTTCTACTTACGAGATAAAAACACACGAAGGATTTGTTCCTGAAGGAATTGGATTCTCGCCTGACAAAGAAGTCCTTACAAGAGATGCTGGAGTTCAAGGACAACTTGATGCGGCGTTGGAGTATATTAAGAATTATAAATAAGACAATAAGACAATAAGACAATAAGTCTATAAGATGACGATAGGAGCGCTGCATTCACTGTGGCGCTTCTTTTTTAGTCAATAGTCAATAGTCAACATTCAACGGTCAACAGTCAAAGCTTCAGCTTTCCTTCTTCGTCTTGTTTGATTACATTATTATCAATCAGCCATTTGATTGTTGTTAGGACTTTCTCTTCGTGATGGTTTTTAGAAATATTTAAAATTTCATAAACATCAGCTTCGCTTTCTCTTAACTCGTTTACGATAGTTTCGCTGATTTCTTGATATTCTTTTTCGCTTAAAGTCATTTTGTTTTTAGAAGAACAGACGTCGCATTTGCCACAAGTCTTCTTTATATTTTCGCCAAAATATTTTAAAAGTTGTACGCTTCTACAGTCTTCATCATTATTGACAAAATCAATGACCGCTTGAACTCGTTTGTTGGCGTCTTCTTTTCTGTTTCTATAAATCTCGTCAGATAAAGAAAAATATTTTGTATCCATTCTTGGTGTAAGAAATTGGATTTGCGGTTTGTCGTTGCGAGGAATATAGTTTAAGAAGTTAAGTCGTTCTAAATTATGTAGTTGTTTGTTTATTACATCAATCTGCATTCCGGTCTTCTGAGAAATTTGTTCCTCTCTAATGTTGACGAAGTCGCTCAAGACACCAGGAAGCGTTCTTAATAAATATTTAATTAATGTATCATATTCCTTGTATTCGATTTGGAAACGATACAAATCCTCACGTCCAGCTCTGATATGAATTTTTGACGGAGTGTTGAGAGCTTCTGAAGTGACGAAATAACCTTCTCTTTCAATAAGTTTTATTGAGTTATAGACTTCAAGTAAAGGGAAGTTATAATATTTTGTAAATTCGTCGATATTGAAGTCGTATGTCTGGTTTTCGCCTGCGCCTATTGGAATTTGTAGATAATTGCCGATGGCGTTATATATAGTTTTAATCTTGTCAAGGTTAGGGTAGGAGCTTGAAAGATTTTCTTTAAGTTTGTTTATGTCGGTGTCGGCGACGAGCAGAAACGCCTCTGACGGTTGAAGGTCGCGGCCTGCACGACCTGCTTCTTGGAAATAAGCTTCGAGGCTGTCAGGCAAGTCAAGGTGAATGACGAGGCGCACATCGGGTTTGTCGATGCCCATGCCGATGGCGTTTGTCGCCACGATGACTTTTATTTTGCCGTCCATCCAGAGCTGCTGGCGATAGTCGCGAGTCTTGGCGTCGAGGCCGGCGTGATAGAACTACGCGCTGATTCCCACCGACTGCAGCCAGTCGGCTATGATTTTAGTGCGCTTGCGACTTCTCACATAAACGATGCCGCTGCCTGAAGTCATCTTCTGCAGCAGACGATACATGAGACCGAATTTGTCAGCCTCGTGGATGACGTTATATGTCACGTTCTTACGTTCGTAACTAGTCTGAAATACGTTGTTCTTTTTAAAAGCGAGACGATATTGGATGTCGTCAACGACTTGTGGCGTCGCTGTTGCAGTGAGTGCGAGTACGGGAGTGTTTGGAATATATTTCCTTATTTCAGCTATTTTTAGATAAGGAGGACGGAAGTCGTAGCCCCATTGCGAGATGCAGTGCGACTCATCGACAGCGAGGAGGCTGACCTTCATCTTTTTCAGAGCCTCAATGAAAGAATCCGTCATGAGACGTTCCGGCGAGACATAGAGGAATTTCAGCATTCCGAACGCCGCCTGGTTATAGGCAATTTCTATTTCGTTATGATGCATGCCCGAGAATATCGCTGCCGCCGCGATGCCGATTTTCTTCAGGTGCATCACCTGGTCTTTCATGAGGGAGATGAGCGGCGTGATGACGATGCAGACGCCGTCCATCGACATCGCCGGGACTTGGAAACATATCGACTTGCCGCCGCCAGTAGGAAGGAGCGCGAGAGTGTCGTTGCCGTTGACGACAGCATCGACGATGTCTTCTTGCATCGGACGGAAAGAAGGGTAGCCCCAATATTGTTGTAATATGTTTCGTGTTAGTTCGCTCATTTTAAACCAGAGTTATGCTTCTCAATTCGTCTGCGTATTTTCTGATACCTTCTTGGATACGTTGTACCGTTTTCTGTGAAGGTTTTCTGTAACCAGTTACATAATGATTAAGTTGTTTTCTGTTGATGCCTGTTATGGATTGAAGGTCAGCGAGATTCATTCTGCCTTTGAACATTTGTAGAAAACTTGCGGTATCATATTCAAATTCAAATTTCATGTCAGGAAGGTTTGTCTCTAAAGACTTTGCTTCTAAATATGAATTATTAAGATCAACCATAGCTTCTGCAACAGTTTTGCCCATTCCGAAAAAAGCAATAGATTCATTCATTTGAGGCACGGCTTGAAAGTTGCCGTTGTCATTACGCTCAATAATTACTTTTATAGTTTCCATATTTTTAGTTTTTATTTGAAGTCTTTATAATTCAACGCCAGACTGTTTGCTTATTTGTTTTTTCAGAGGCGTTCTGATGTCTTCGCTAGCATGTCTTGGAACTTGAAATTTTTGATCTGTTATCGGACTATGCCACCATTCATGATTTTTACCATTCGTAAGGAAATAGCATCCATATTTTTGTAATTTCCTTTTCAATTCAACTGTTCTCATAGGTTGAATTGATATTGCAAAGATAGACAAAAATCTAACAAAAGTGTTTGCTTTAACCTTGATTTTTTTAAAATAATTTTCATAAAGTTTGATTTTAAGTTTTGCATATATATACCCTGTTCTGTGAAAACGAAAGGAAGATATTGTCGACCACCTCGTTTGTCTTTTGAGGTCAAAAAATTTGACCTCAAAAAGTCGTTTTCTAATTCTAAGGTCAAATTTTTTGACCTTAGAATTTCATGATATTCTTCTTTCGTAAGTTGAAATCTGAAATCGCTATCGAATTTTTCAATATTGTTTTTTACTTGCTGATTGAAAGCTTTTGTTGTGTAGTCGTATAGTTGAGCCAAATCAGAATCAAGCATTACTTTTACACCTCTTACGGTGTAGATTAAATTTTTAATATCATTCATAAATTATCTATATGGTTTTTAGTATGACAAAGATATGTTATAAGAAATGAGTTGTCAATATGTTTTTCCATAAAAATGGAGGGAAAAATGAAATGTGAATGAATATTAACGAAAAATTAACTTTTTATGTTAAAAGGTGTTAAGGACTAAGAACTCTGACTCTGACTCTGACACAGACTTATAGACTCGGTGACTCGGAGTCTTGGTGACTTTTTTAATTATGTGTTATGAATTAAAAAAATTCTATATTAGTGCCATCAAACGAAACAGTTGAAGTGCCTTTTCTCTCGCAAAGGCGCAGAGGAACGCAGAGTTTTATCGATGCGTAACAAAAGTCTGTTGCCTGTAGTCTTTTGTGATATTTTTTGAATAAACGATACTCTTAAACTCTCTTTCTTAGTTGTTTGTTTGACATAAAAGATTGACAACTATGATTTTACCTCCCCCCCCGATTTTGTTTTTTAATTTGCCGTGTTTCTGAAAAAAAAGTTTACATTTGTATTGTTAAAGCTTTATAACTATTAGTAATGGGTACATTAGTTATAAGGTTTAAAATATAATAACCAAAATATTAAAACGATACATTATGGCAGCAGCAAAAAAAGACACGAAAGCATATCCTTTCGGCTCTGGCAGTGCAATAAGATATGTAGAAGAATAAAAAAAACAATAAAATATTAATCTTAAAAATCATAAATATGGCCGTACTTAAATTTTTTAAAAAGAAAAACAAAATGGCTCAAATAGAAGCAAAAGAAGTAGATGGTGCAGAAGTTAAAGCATTGCAGGCTGAAGTTAATGCTCTTAAAGCTGAATTGGAAAAGACTAAGAAGGATTTGGAAGATGCGTTGAAATATGCAGCCCAGCCAAAGGAAAAGACAATTAAGGATGGGCACGAATATGTTGATTTGGGCTTGCCAAGCGGCTTGAAGTGGGCTACATGCAATGTAGGAGCAAATGCGCCAGAAGAATATGGAGATTATTTTGCATGGGGAGAAACGACAACGAAAGCAGAATATACAGAAGAAAACTGTTCAACATACGGACTTAGTACTTCTGAATTGCAATCTCAGGGTTATATAGATAGCAAAGGCAATCTTACAGCGCAATACGACGCAGCACGAGCCAACTGGGGCGGCAGTTGGAGAATGCCGACCCAATATGAATGTCAGGAGCTTATTGACAAATGCAAGTGGAAATGGGTTGCAGTAAACCGCGTTAACGGCTATAAGGTAACAGGACCAAATGGTAACAAAATCTTCCTTCCTGCTACGGGCTACCGTTTATGGTCATTGCGCTATTTAGCTGGAAGCAATGGTTACTATTGGAGTTCAGCGCCTAACGGGGGCGATGGCAACAATGCGTACTACCTCTACTTCGATTGCGACGATCACTGCATGCGCAGCAACCTCCGTTACGTCGGTCGGTCGGTGCGCCCAGTCTTAGAATAAAAGCGAAGCGTATTCAATTTATTTGATTCATTTGATTTATTTCCGTCGGGCATTTAAAGAGCCCGACGGTCGGCTAGTAATATTTGCAATGAGCTGTGAGCTATGAGTCGTGAGCAGTTTTGCCCAAAGCTCAAGGCTCAAGGCTCATTGCAAAAAAAAGTATACTCAAAGTTCAAAGTATATCGTCCTAAAAATGCCTACATATATAGATGTAATAAAATTTGAAGAAGAAGCTCCTGCTAATACTATAAGACTTGTCAAGTCGGGGGAGTTTTATCGTGCCTACAATCATTCGGCATGGCTATTCCAGTGTTGTATCACGGAACATAAGGTGATGAGAAAATATATCAAGTCGCTTAAAACATATATATATTACATCATAGTCCTTAGTCCAACATGGCAATATATACCAATCTTCCTGTTTACAAGGCATCATATTCTCTTTTGTTGGAAATAAACCGTCTGATGCCTAATCTTCCGAGAGACTGTCGTTATTCATTAGGGTAGGAGTTAAGACATAAGATAATGGAGATGATAGTTCTGATATACAGAGCTAATCGTACTAAGAAAAAGATTTTTATAATCGCTAAAATGAGAGAAGTTCTTCTCGAAGTTCAGGTCTATATTCGTCTTATGAGTGATTTGAAATATATATCAGAAAGGAAATATGTCGCACTTATGGAAGAGACGACATCAATGTCAAAACAGATGACGGCATGGGAGAGGAGCGAGATTAAAGTTGAAAACTGAAAATTGAAAATTGGCTGTCAGCTATCAGCTATCAGCGGTCAGCAATTAGTTGAAAATTAACTTTCAGTTTTCAGTTTTCAATTTTCAATTGCTCATAGAAAAGTTCAAAAGCCAACAGCCTTAGTTCTTAGTTCAGATTACATCTGTCTTCCGTGATATTTTTAATGGACTTATTTGAGGAAAATATTCTAAAATATCATTGTTTAAAATATAACTATTTGA
>JAFOBJ010000079.1 GCA_017381865.1 Bacteroidales bacterium | reverse complement strand
GATAAGGTTGTAGATTCGGGTTTTGGTTGTAGGTTTTTGATTTGTCTCCATAATGGTTTATAGTTAATAGTTAATAGTTTAAAGTTAATAGTTTGAAGTTTAGATAATATTGTAATGCAACTCAATTATGAATTATGCATTATGAATTATGAATTATCCTTAATCTCTTGAGTTGCCAAAGAATCTTAATAAATATAAGAACAAATTCAAGAAGTCGAGGTATAATGTCAATGCTGCGTGTATTGTTATTTTCGCCATTATCTCACCATCGTTGATACCTGCGTTTCCGATTTGTTTAATCTTTTGTACGTCAAATGCTGTCAATCCTGTGAAGATAAGAACGCCAGCAATGCTGATGATATAGTCTAATCTTGCGCTGTGCATGAAGAAGTTGACCAATGAGGCGATGATAATACCAATCAATGCCATGATAAGGAAAGAACCGAATTTTGTAAGGTCTGTTTTTGTTGTGTAACCAAGAACAGCCATTACGCCGAACATGCCAGAGGCAATGATGAATGTCTTGAAAATAGATGCTGAAGTATATGCCAAGAAAATGAAACTGAGACTCATTCCCATTAAAATAGAATAGATGACATATAAAAGCACGGTGTTTTGTACAGAAAGTCTGTTAATTCCAGCTGACATTGCTATCACTATTGCAAGTGGAGCTAACGTAACAACCCAACCTAAAATAGATGTCTTTGCATAACCTTCTGGTGTCACTGTGATTAACATGCTTATTAAGTTTTCGCTTGTGCCGAATAAATATGCTGTCGCTGCTGTCAATCCAAGTGCTGCAAACATCCATAAAAATACGTTAGAAACAAATGATCTTGTCATCTCTTGTGACATCACTCGTTGATTGTAATTTTCATTAAATTGATTCATATTTATAAAGTTTATAGTTCAAAGTTTATCAATGTAAATTCGAGCCTATTAGTTGTAAAAATTCTGCTCTTGTCTCGCTTCTTTCAAAAGCTCCTGTGAAATCTGATGTCGTTGTGACAGAACTTTGCTTTTGAACGCCGCGCATACTCATACACAAATGTCGTGCCTCGATAACGACTGCCACGCCAAGTGGATGCAACGCATCATTGATGGCTTCCTTAATCTGTGTCGTCAGTCTTTCTTGAACTTGAAGACGGCGTGAATATGCCTCAACAACACGGGCTATTTTACTTAATCCTGTGATGTAACCGTTTGGTATATAAGCGACGTGTGCTTTGCCAATGAATGGAATCATATGATGCTCGCATAAAGAAAATAATTCTATATCCTTAACTACGACCATCTGACGATAGTCTTCCTTGAATTTCGCAGAAAGCAAAATCTCCTTAGGATCCATCGTATATCCTTGTGTTAAAAACTGCATCGATTTCGCAACGCGCAATGGTGTCTTTTCCAGTCCTTCTCGAGTGACATCTTCACCAAGCAATTCTAAAATCGCTGCATAATGTTCTTGTAATTTCTCTAACTTCTCAGGATTGAATTTGTCAATCCTTTCATAACCAATAATCTCGTTGTTCATCACTAATTATTAATTTTTATTTTCACAAAGGTCTCAAAAAATGTAAAACACAGATAATATAACAAAAATGAAATGACAAATGATTTAGCATCGTCAGAAAACTTTATCGCATATATCGCTATAATCACAAGATATACAAGAAGTTTCACTACTGTTTCAATCATGTGAAAATATGTCATTTTATTTACATCGTTTTTGCTTTTTACTTTAATCGATATAAAATATATCATAATATTTACAATCGCAAAAAACGATATTATTAAAGACCAATATGGAGTAATTATCTGTGGTACAATGTGATTGAGTACAAAAGTCAGTGCTATTGTCAATGCGACAATACAAAATAAAGAAATAAAAAATTTAGTATGTTGATATTTCATTATTTCTTGATTTCAGTTTTTGGAGCTTCTGTATTTCCCATTTCACATTTGCCGATAAATTTAGCACCTATTTCTATATAAAGTTGTTTTGTGCTAAGTTCTCCTTCAAAATATGCTGTCGATTTCATTGATGTCAATTCATCAACCATAAGTTTTCCTTTTACATATCCCGACAAATCAGCTTGTTTGCAGGAAATATCTCCTTCAACAACACCGTTTTGTCCTAAAACAATCTTGCCAGTTGACTTTAAAGTGCCTAAAACTTTTCCGTCAATTCTGATGTCGCCGTTAGATTCAATCTCGCCTTTTATTACAGTGCCGTTGCCTATAATATTTCTGGCAGGACTTTCACTGTTCATACTATTGTTTTTTATCATTGTTATTTGTTTAAAAATTCTATATACTCATCAACATTCTTATTGTTAAAGAATATTGGATAATTGCTTTTTGATATTAAAAGTACTTTATAATGCTCTTGACTTATGCCTCCGAAAAGATAGTCTGTTAAGAACATAGCTGTCTTATAATCATCGGCTTTCGACTCATTGTCGAATTCTTCGATAGTTACGATAGCTTCTTGTTTGCTGAGCATTACGTTCTTGACTTCAAGTTGCATCATTCTGAAACTATCTTTGTTGAAGTCGTTGAGACGAACCTTTAACGGATTGACTCTCACATTCTTAGTATTACAGATAATCATAACATAATATTTGTCATCAGGATTGTCTGTGTATGGATATTCTTTTTCAGGTTCTTTTTCTTTTTGACGAGCACTTTCTACTGGAAGTCCTAAGTTATACATTTCGTTGGCTTTCAATAAAATATCTAAAGCATGAGGCTTGATGCTGCTAGTTGGATATTTTTGGATGAGTCGGTATAATGAATAAGCCATAGAATCAACGACATAGATATTGCCGACAGCGATAGCATCGAGGAATTCAAAACGAGGCATCAACAATGTGTCGTTTGGACATATCTCGCGAGCTACGTTTACATTAGCTCTAACTTTTTGATACTGACCGTTTTTATGAGCTTCAAAAGTCTCTGCATAAAGATTCGACGACTCTTTGCCTTTTTCTTGTTCCTTCACGAAATATTCAGGGTCAATGATGATTTTTGCTTGGTTTGAATCTGGATATTTTGCTAGAATCTTGTCTTTGTAAATATTGGCTTCACTGCTGTTTTTCTGAGAATTATACATTTTGTAAAGATAATACCATGACGATAATTCGTGTTTGTTACCAGGATAGCGTTCGTTTAACTCAGTGAATGATTCTATGGAATTGTTATAATCTTCCAAATTATCGTAATAAATGTAGCCAATGTTGTTTAAAGCATCGAGAATCTGTTGGTTAGCTTCTTTCTTTTGCTTTTCAGAGAAAGGTAATTGTTGCAAATAATAACCTATTTCTGTTGGCTGATATTGGGCTGTGTCAGCTGGATTTTCATTCTTACGTTCTTCTAATAAACTCTCGATTTCTTCTTCCGAAAGTGTCGACAATTCTTCTTCTGAGAAATATTCAAGAAGCTCATTTTCAAAAGCTTCTTCTTCTGTCATCATACTTTTTTTGTTAGAAATGAACCAGAAATCTTCTAGCGTTCTGTTTCCCCATTTGTTACGGAATTCAGTAGCACCGCGAGTTAATGAGGTTTGATTGTAAAAATACCACGACGCTGTTGAGCCAGGCGACATCGGCGCCGACATGTTTGGATCTGCTATTTGGTCGCCACCAAGAAGTGCTAATTGCTCCTGAAGTTCTTTCTCTTTTTCAAGTCGTTCTTGCTCGGCTTTGTATTCTTCAATGACACCTAAAATGATGTTTGTTCTGGTCACAGAATCCATGCTGGCAAGACGTAACAAACTGTCTTGCAATTGATATGTCGTGAGATTGTCGACTAAATCAGACAGCATAACAGACAAATTAAGAAGGCTGTCATATTCTGGATAACTTCTGTCCATCGTCATCACGACGGTATCATAATAAGCCTGCGATAAAACGTAGTCTTTGTTGTCGAATAACATCGAAGCGACTTTAAGCGACGATTTCACTTTCTGCTTGTTGTTGCTTGTGCTTGTCGCGACAGATTTTCTAAGATATTTAATGCCAAGTTCTTCGTTGTGATTTTTTAAAGCGACATCAGACATGGCGTAGAAAATACGGTCTTTGTATTCTGTATTTTTGGTGTCTTTCAGCATCCTCCAAAACATTTTCATAATGTCTGAAGTATCTTTTGAATCGTGACATTTTGCGAGATTCATCTGCGATTCAAATGTCATTTCATAGCCTGGATGTTTTCTAATGACAGATTTGAATTGTTCAGTGGCTTTAGCATTTTCTCCTTGATATTCATAAATTTGTCCTAAAATGAACATCGTTCTGGCTCTGGTATTTTTCTTAATGTTTTTTAACAAAGCACTCTTGAGATATTTTACGGCATCGTCATAACGTTTTGTCTTAATGTAATAATCTGCCAAAACCAAGTCGAGATTGTTTCTCACATATTTTGGCATTTTATCGTTTTCTGATGTCGTGACGATTAACGATTGTAAAATAGATTCTGCTTTTGGATATTGCTCGGTTTCAATATAAGTTTTTGCTAACCAAAGGTCTGCGACATAAGTTATGTCGTCGCCTTTATATGAATTCGCAACATAATCGAAGGTACGACGTGCAGGAATGTATTCTTGTTTGTAGAAATTTGCCTTCGCCATAAGAAGGTAAGAATCGTCAATCCATTTGACATATTCTTTGCCGTTAAAATACATGGAGTGTCGCTGAATACATATCGATGACTTTTCTATGGCTCTGTCCATCTGTGAGTTGAGCGATAAAGCGTTCTCCTTTGTTCCGTAATTGAAAACGGGTAAAATATTGGTATAATCGTCTTTGACGGTTTCTATCAATGATTTTTCGCCTTCTTTTACACTTTGATCGCCATTCCACCAAACATTATAATGGCTCGTCATGTTGTGATAAACTCGTCTGTTCCACTTGTTTTTCTTTGTAGAACAAGAACTTAACATCAACACTGCCAAAAATGTTACAATAATTCTGTATTTGTTATTTCTGATTTTCAACACTTTTCTAACAATTTAAAATCTAATCGAGAAATATAACTCTTTTTTCAGCCTTTTATTTTTAATTTTTTTCCCAATATGCAAAAATAATAATAAGAGTTCATATATGAACTTTTTTTATAAAAAAATTAAAAAGAATTACAGAAAACTCGTAATTTTACAGCACGAAAAAATTGTTAACATGGATAATTTTGTAGTATCAACAAGAAAATATAGGCCAATAACTTTTGATAGTGTAGTTGGACAAAAGGCCATTACGTCTACATTGCAGAATGCAATAAGAACCAATACTTTAGCACAAGCTTTTTTGTTTTGCGGACCAAGAGGCGTCGGAAAGACGACCTGCGCCAGAATTATGGCGAAAACCATAAATTGTATGAATCCTACAGCCGATATGGAGGCTCGTGACGAATGCGAATCATGTAGAAGTTTTAATAACTCTAACTCATTTAATATCTATGAGTTGGATGCTGCATCAAACAACTCCGTCGAAGATATCCGTAACCTAGTCGATCAGGTGAGAATCCCTCCTCAAGTGGGAAGGTATAAAGTGTATATCATAGACGAGGTTCATATGCTTTCTTCATCTGCTTTCAATGCTTTCCTTAAAACATTGGAAGAACCGCCTGCGTATGCCAAATTTATTCTTGCTACTACGGAAAAACATAAAATCATTCCGACAATCTTGTCAAGATGTCAAATATTTGATTTTAAGAGAATTACAGTCGATGATATTAGCAAACATCTGCAAAATGTCGCACTAAAAGAAGGAGTGACAGCTGAGGAGGAAGCTCTTAATATTGTAGCTCAAAAAGCCGACGGCGCACTTCGTGATGCCTTGTCGATATTCGACCAAATGGTAAGCTTCTCTGGTAAAAATATTACCTACAAAGACGTGATTACCAACCTCAATGTCCTCGATTATGAGTATTACTTCAGAATGGTTGATTATATTCTCAACAAGGATAATAATTCTATCTTGTTGCTACTCAATAATGTCGTGGAAAATGGATTTGATATTCAATATTTTATCCAAGGATTGGCAAGCCATCTGAGAAATCTTCTTCTTGGTAAAGATGAAAAACTTATCGATTTGATGGAAGTGAGCCGACAATTGAAAGTGAGATACTCTGAACAGGCTCAAAAATGTTCACAATATTTTCTTTTAAAGTCATTAGACCTTGCTAATCAATGCGATTTGAATTTTAGAAATAGCAATAACAAACGACTTCATCTTGAAATCTGCTTGATGAAAATGTGTTATGTGGAAGGTCAGCAGACAATGGTCAACAGACAACAAGCTCCTCAACCTCAACCACAACCTCAACCACAGGTGCAGACTCAAGCTCGTCCTCAGATGCAGCAACAGATTCCGACTCCGGTTCAACAGCCAACAGCCAACAGTCAACAGCCAATGGCCAACAGCCAACAGCCAACGGCCAATGTTCAACAGCCAACAGCCAACAGCCAACAGCCAACAGCCAATGTTCAACAGCCAACGGTAGTAAGAGGCAGATTGGGTAGACCAGGCACTATTTCTATAACAGCAGAGGAACCTAAGAAAGAGGAAGTCGTTGAGGAAGTGTGGAATAACGCTTTTACTCAGGAACAATTGACCGTCGCATGGAATAGCTTCGTTGAAAAATATCAGAATGCGTCGCCTGTTTTCGTGGCTGGAATAAAAAATGCAGAGCCAACAATGACGTCACCATCAATTGTGACTTTTAAAATAGATAACGTTTTGGTTGTCAAAGACCAAAATAATATGTATGCGCTACATGAACATCTTAAAAATGCGCTTCATAATAATCAGTTTACCCTTAAAGAAGTCGTCGTAGAACGACCAAAAGAAGCCGTTTTGTATACCGACAAACAAAAATTTGAGAAGATGGCTGGTGATAATCCAAACGTAGCTGCAATTAAAGAAACTCTTGGTTTACATTTAGATATATAAATTATGGGAATGTGGAATTGGTTAGGTCGAAAGTTATTTAAACTTTCAGGTTGGAAATTGGTCGGAGAGATTCCGAATGATGTCAGAAAATGTGTAATCGCAGTAGCTCCTCATACAAGCATCGATGATTTCATACTTGGCCGCCTCGCTTATTGTTATCTCGACAGAAATGTTCGATATTTGATAAAAAAAGAATTCTTCGATAATCCTATTTTGAGACCATTATTGCTGAAACTCGGAGGCATTCCTGTTGATAGAAGTAGAGGTAATAACATTGTAAATCAAGTAGCTGCAATGTTTGAAAAATATGATGATTTGAATATTATAATCACTCCAGAGGGAACAAGAAAACTTGTCAATAATTGGAAAAGAGGTTTTTACTATATTGCGCAGAAAGCAAATGTGCCGATAGTTCTAGGATTTCTAGATTTTAAGAAGAAAGAATTAGGATTTGGTCCAATGCTTTATCCTACAGGTAATTACGAAGAAGATTGGAAAGAGATGGAAAAGTTCTATCGCGGTATAAATGCTAAACATCCTGAGAGATATAATCTTTCAAAGTAAAATGCTATGAGCAATCAAGACACAAATAAAAAAGAAAAACTTAAAGACAGAATAAGAAAAAAATATCGAATCGTAGTTTATAACAACGAAACTTACGAGGAAAGAATACATTTTAAGTTTACTTTGTTAAACTTTTTTAACATTGTCGTATTCTCGTCCGTATTGCTTATCGTGTTGGTTACCTACCTGATAGCTTTTACACCTTTGAGAGAATATATCCCAGGTTATACCGATGTAAACCTAAACAGACGCGTGTATGAAATGGAAAGACGCGCCGATTCATTGGAACTCGTATTTAAACAAAAAGATTTGTATATCAATAATTTGAAAAGAATTATTATGGGTGATGACTTTGAAAGTGACAGCATTAACTCACTATTGACAAAGTCGTCAAATACAAGTTTTGATAATATCGTGATAAAAAATTCTAAACAAGATAGTATTTTCAGACGCGGCTATGAAGAAGAAACTCGTAATAATCTGTTTAGCAATAATATAATGTCGGATATTCATCAGGAATTTAAACTGGTTTCATTCTTCGCACCGATAAATGGTATCGTGACAAATCACTTCAATAGAGAAGAAAAGCATTTTGGAACAGATTTGGTCGCTAGTAATAATTCAGTAATTAAAGCTACTGCTGACGGCACTGTCATATATTCAGATTGGACTGTGGAAAATGGCTATTGTATTGGTATACAACATAATGGAAATTTGTTTTCAGTCTATAAACATAATGCAGTCCTGCTGAAAGAAGACGGCGATTTTGTCAATGCCGGCGACGCTATCGCAATTTATGGCAATAGCGGAAGCATGTCGACTGGACCTCATCTTCATTTCGAATTGTGGTACAACGGAACGCCTTTGAATCCAGAAGATTATATTTCTTTTGAAAGCAATATTCAGTAAATTATTTTTGCGTATCTTTGCAAGCTAAACTAACTTTATAAAAAATGGATATTTTAATTAGAATTATACAACTCGTGATGGCATTATCATTATTGGTTTTGATACACGAGTTCGGTCATTTTATTGCAGCTGTCATTTTCAAGACAAGAGTAGAGAAATTCTATATGTTCTTCAATCCAAACTTCTCTATCTTCAGATGTAAAAAAGTTCATGGAAAATGGCGCTTTGCATTCTTTAGCAAAAATGTTCCTGATAAATTTATCACACATGAACATATTGACCCAGTAACCAACAAGAAATCATATACTTATGAAGCCATCGACCTTAGTACACTTCCTCAAGACGACTGGCGTACAGATGAAGAACACACCGAATTCGGTATCGGTTGGGTGCCTCTCGGAGGTTATTGCAGCATTGCTGGAATGATTGACGAGTCAATGAATTTGGGACAAATGCAACAAGAACCACAACCTTGGGAATTCAGAAGCAAACCAGCTTGGCAAAGACTTATCATCATGATCGGAGGCGTCGTGATGAATGTCGTTTTGGCTTATTTTATCTATACAGGATTGCTCATCTCTCAAGGTGAACAATATATTTCTACTTCAGAAGTAAACAAATATGGTATCATTACCAATGACTTAGGTAAAGAAATAGGTTTTCAAGATGGCGATAAAATATTGTCAGTTGGTGGTAGCTACATAGAAGATTTCAATAATGTACCGATGGCTATGTTGTTGGAAGACAATAAATTTATCGAAGTGGAAAGACAAGGTGTTAAGGAAATCATAGAGTTAGACAGCGAAGATTTTAGTAAACTTGTTCAATCTAGAGAGATGTTCATATCATATAGATTTCCTTTTGTTATCAAGGACTTCTCTCCTGGCTCACCAGCAAAAGAGGCAGGAATGCAAGTAGGTGACAGAATCATTTCTATCAACAATATTTCAACTCCTTATTTTCAGGATTTTTCAGAACAGATAGCACAATTCGGAGGTAACGATATCTTCCTTGGTGTGCTTAGAGGAAATGATACATTGCAAGTATCATTGCATCTTCCACAAGAAGCAAAAATCGGAGTATATACAGAAACCATTAATTTAAGTACAATAGAATATTCATTTTTTGAAGCAATACCAAAAGGATTCAATAAAACTGGAAAAGAACTCAGCGATTATTGGAATTCTTTGAAACTTCTCTTCGAACCAGAAACAAAGGCTTACAAAAGCTTAGGCGGATTTATTTCCATAGGCAGCATCTTCCCAAAACAATTTAATTGGTTTGCATTTTGGAATCTTACAGCTTTCCTTTCTATCATCTTGGCTGTCATGAATATATTGCCAATTCCAGCTCTCGATGGTGGTCATGTGTTGTTCTTATTGGTAGAAATTGTCACAAGAAGAAAACCAAGCGACAAGTTCTTGGAAATTGCCCAGACAATTGGTCTTATAATATTATTGGCACTCTTGGTATTTGCAAATGGTAATGATATCGTGAGATGGTTGTTCTAAGATGTACGAAATAACAAATCAGCAACATATAAAAACACAATAAACGTAAAAAATCAAAGTTTAAGAGTAAGTAATAGAAACAAAGTGCAAAAAATAAAGTACATATTGACAGTTATTTTTGTTGCGTCAAGCATAATGCTGATGGCGCAACAGGCACCTATGTTTACTAATTACAGTAATTCTTATGCTACAGTAAACCCTGGCTTCGGTGGTCTTAGCGAAGGCATTAACGTAATGGGAATCTATAGAGACCAATGGACTGGTTTTAAAGATATTGATGGTAATGCTATTGCTCCTAGAACTATGTTGTTTTCTGGTGATATGCCAGTGAAAGTGTTGCGTGGTGGCGCATCATTGTCAATAATGAACGATAAAATCGGCTTCGAAGATAATGTTAATATCAATTTAGGTTATTCTTTTCATGCAGATTTAGGCGCAGGAACATTGGGTATAGGTTTGGCATTCAGTATGTTAAATCGTAATGTGGATTTCAATAAATTTAAACCTAATGTAGAAAATGACCCGTCAATTCCAAAAGGTGAACAAAGTGATATGCTTTTGGATGCTAACTTAGGTTTGTTTTGGCAAATACCTGAAACATTCTATGTTGGATTGTCTATTACAAATTTATTTGAGTCAAAAGGAAAAGAGTTGTTGTCAAGTGCAACATCAAGCGCAAGTTTTGTTGGCGATAGAACATTTTATCTGATGGCAGGTTACGAATATCAATTCAATAATCCTGTTTACAAACTTCTTCCATCAATGTGTATTATGAGTGATATTGCATCAACGCAATTTAATATCGGAGCAAAATTACTATATAATAATAAGGTGTGGGGCGGAATAAACTATCGTTATCAGGAGTCTGTGGCAGCAATGATCGGTTTTAAAATGAAAGATATTCAGATTTCGTACTCCTACGATATTAATACGATGGGCATCGCAGTTCAAGGTTCTCACGAGATTTGCATCAGTTATTTGTTCAAAATGGATTTGGAAAAATCACCAAGAATTTATCATAATATTAGGTATTTGTAAAAAAAATAAAAAAAATTATAATTTGTAAATATATTTTATTTACATTTGCAAACTATTTATAGTTATATTTTTGAGGTATATAGATAAAATCAATAAAATGAAAAAATTATTAGTACTAAGCTTTGTTATCTTAACTTTTATTAGTTGTAGCAATACTAACCAAGGGGAATTGGTTGGTGTAAGAAAGCAATCAAAACCATTTAATCACCCAGATCCATACGGAATGGTGTTCGTTCCGCTGGGAAGTTACACGATGGGTGTTGGCGGCCAAGACATTGCGTCTAGCCAGATAACACAACCAAAAACAATCTCAGTATCATCGTTTTTTATGGATGAAACAGAGATTACAAACAACGAATATCGTGAATTCGTTTATTGGGTAAGAGACTCCATCGCTCGTAAAATCTTAAGTGAAGGCGATAATGGCGAAGCTTATCTCATAAGCCAAAATCCAAAAACAGGTGAAGAATATGATCCTGCAGTTTTGAATTGGGATGAACCTATTAACTGGAATGATGAAAAAATCGCTGACGAATTATTACTCCCAGAAACAGAACGTTTCTTCGGAAGAAAAGAAGTCGACACAAGAAAATTGTTCTATGAATACTATTGGATCGACCTCCAAGCAGCTGCAAGAAAAGAATTCGTTGATGATGCTAATTATCAAAATGCAGGTTTGGCAAACCGTCCTCAAGGTTTGAGAGACAGATCTGTTTATGTCAAGAAAGACAAAATCAATGTATACCCAGATACATTGGCATGGATTCATGACTACTCATATTCTTTCAACGACCCATTGACAGAAAAATATTTCTGGCACGTCGCTTACGACCACTATCCTGTAGTTGGCGTTAACTGGAACCAAGCAAAAGCTTTCAGCGTATGGCGTACAGAAAACTTGAATAAATATCTCAAAGCTCAAAAAGGCGAAACAATGTTGTCAGAGTTCCGTCTCCCAACAGAGGCTGAATGGGAATGGGCAGCTCGCGGTGGCAACCACCTCAACCCATATCCATGGGGCGGTCCTTACACTCGTAACGACAGAGGCTGTTTCTATGCAAACTTCAAACCTTTGCGTGGTAACTACATCGCTGACGGCGGCTTGAGAACTTTAATAGTCGGTCATTACCCACCAAACGACTGGGGATTGTATGACATGGCTGGTAACGTAGCTGAATGGACAAACAGTGCTTTCGACCCACTTTCATATAACTTTACTTGGGACATGAACCCTAATTATACATACAATGCTAAAGATACTGATCCTGCTATCATGAAGAGAAAAGTCGTTCGTGGTGGTTCATGGAAAGACATCGCCTACTACCTTGAAGTCACAACTCGTGCTTACGAATATCAAGATACAGCAAAATGTTATATCGGTTTCCGTTGTATCCAACCTTATTTAGGACGCAACAAAGGCGATAATGCACAAAAAGCTTCAAAAGTTTATAATTGATAAATCAAAAAAAGAGATTTTAGTAGAAATAAAGTTAAATGTATAATTAAAAAATAGAAATTATGGAAAAGTTTGTTATTTGGATGCAAAGTAGAAAAGGTAAAGTTTTAATGGGTTATATTTATGGCTGGGGTGCAGCTGTTGTTCTCGTTGGTGCTTTATTCAAACTTACACACTGGTTACCAGGTCAAGCTGCAAACATTATGTTGGCTATCGGTTTGTTCGTTGAAGCATTCATCTTTATCATGTCATCATTTGAACCACCTCACATGGAACCAGATTGGAGCTTAGTTTACCCAGAATTAGCATACCATGAAGGTGATGAAAAACCAGAAGCATCAAATAAAAACAAGAAAAATAACGCTTCAGCAACAGAACAATTAGAAGAAATGTTCGCTAAAGCTAATATTAATGAAGAAGTTCTTACAAAATTAGGTGCTGGTATCAGCAAACTTAGCGAAAACGCAGCTCAAATGGCAGAAATCAGCAATGCTATGGCAGCTACAAACGACTACGCTAAAGCAATGAAGAAAGCAACAGAAACAGTTGGTGCTCTTGAAGTACAACTCCAAAGCTCAATGATCGTTGCTGAAACAAACAACAAGTTGAACAAAACAATGTCAGAATATATTGAAAAAGTTAACGCATCTGCAACATCAACAGAAGCTCTTAACCACCAAATCTCTGACTTGTCAAAACGCATGACTGCTCTTAATACTGTTTATGGCAACATGCTTTCAGCAATGAACGTTAAAGCATAAATTTAAACAGTGATTTTTATTAAGCTAGTATTAACTCAATAAAAAGAATTTAACATGTCAGGAGCAAAAGAAACCCCAAGGCAGAAGATGATCGGTATGATGTACCTCGTTCTTACCGCCTTGCTAGCATTGAACGTTTCTGTAGAAGTTCTCGACGCTTTCACAACAGTGAACGATGGTCTTGAAAATGCCTACACTAGCGTTGACCAAAAAATAGAAGATTACTACGAAACATTCGAGCAACATTACAATAAACAACCAGAAAAAGCTGCTAAATATTGGAATAAAGCTCAAGAAATTCGTACAAAAACAGACGAATTCATCAATTTCGTTGAAAGAGATGTGAAACTCGCTTTGTTGTTACAAAACAATGGTACAACAGAAGAGGAAATCTTTAATCCAGAAAATGAAGAAGAAGCTGTTATTCTTGAAATAGAAAAAGCTGATCCTAAAAAGAATAGAAGAGTATTCCATAAAATCAATTTTGACAACTTGAGCGGTAAGGACAAACATGATGCTGTTACAGCTTTCATGATTGAACAAGGTAATGCTGAAGTATTGCGTAAAAAAATTGAAGAATATCGTAACTATTTGATTTCATCTTTAGAAGAAGCAGGTATTGCTGACTTCGGTAGCCATATCGGTTTAGTTACAGATGGAAAATGGTATACAAGTAAAGGTGAACTTCTTACATGGGAAATGAAAAACTTCAACCATGTTATTATCCCAGCAGCTATATCAATCCTCAATGAAATAGTTGGTGAAGTTCAAACAATAGAATACGACGCTATCTCTGAATTATACAAGAGCATTGGTGCAAGCGACTTTAAATTCAATACTTTGGAAGCAAAGGTTTTCCCAAAAACTACTTATGTATTGAAAGGTCAAGATTATGAAGCTGACGTATTTATCGTTGCTTCAGACGATACAAGAGAATTTGATGCTAAATATGCACAAGGCGTTAAAGAATTCTCAAAGGCTAGCGCAAATGCAATTAAAAAAGTATCAAGCCAAAAAGGTATCGTAAAAATTAAAGTTCCAACAAACGCAGAAGGCGAACAAACATTGGCTGGTGTTATTGAAATGAAAAACCCAGTGACTGGCGAAATAGAACCATATCCATTCCAAACATCTTATACAGTTGCTCCTCCATCAGCAAACGTAACTCCAACTAAGATGAATGTTATGTATAAAGGTCTCGAAAACCCAATCTCTATCTCAGCTCCAGGTTTCACAGCAGACCAAATCAATGTTGAGGTTACTAATGGTGAACTTATCAAGAATAATGGCGAGTATTTCGTAAAACCAGGTGAAGAAGGCAACGAAACAATTGTTGTCGTATCAACAATGGTAGACGGTAAGAAAGTTGTTTTGGATAACTGTATGTTCCGTTTGAAACGTACTCCAGACCCTGTTCCTGTTCTTAATGGTAAAACAAAGGGTGAATTCACTAAAGAAGAAATTTTGGCAGCTGGCGGCTTCGTTTTGACAATGCCTGACTTCGACTTCGAAGGTTATCACTCACAAGTTCTTTCTTACGACGTGTCAACAATCGTTGCAGGTTACCTTAAACCAATCAAAGGTATCCAAGGCCGTAAGTTTAATAAAGAAGTTGAAGAACTCATTAAGACTGCAAGACGCGGACAACGTATCACTATCGAAAATATCCGAGTTAAATCTCCAGACGGTGAAGAACGTGTACTTAACACTCCAATCGCTATTGAACTTAAGAACTAATTTAAATAACATCATATAATGAAAAAGCTATTTGTAATATTAAGTTTCATAGGTTTAGGTCTTTTATTTGTACCTGAAGTATCTGCACAAAGCTTATTTGAAGAAGATACAACAGTGAAAGACGGACTTTATGATGAAAATGAAACAGGTGTTAAAGCACCTATGCCTCTTCCTTATGTAAGAGAAGCTGACGTTATGTGGAAAAAAACTATTTGGCGTGAAATAGACTTCCGTCAAAAAATGAACCAAGGTTTCTATTTCCCAACAACATCTCATAAGAATCTTAAGAATCTTTATACTATATTAAAAGAAGCTTTACAAGATCCAACATCAGGCGTTATCGCTTACAAAGATGAATCTATCACAGGTGAGTTGATAAAACCAACAACTTGGAGTGAGATTAAAACTCAAATTACAGGTACAACAAGAGTTGAAAGAACAGACGACTATGGTAATGTTATTAGTGTTGACTATGTTGAATCAGAAATGAACTCAGCTGAAGTTAAACGTTGCCAAATAAAAGAAGAATGGTATTTCGACAAACAAAGATCAGAATTGCTCGTTAAGATTATCGCAATCTGTCCAATCAGAATGGTTGAAAAAGATGGCACACAAGTTCCACAACGTTTGTTCTGGATTCCTTACGATGAAAATCTTCGCAAAGTTTTAATCGATGCTCCTTTCTTCAACCGCTCTAACTCAGCAAACCGTCTTAGCTATGACGATGTATTTATGAGAAGAGTATTTGACAGCTACATAATCAGAGAAGACAACATCTTCGACCGTAGTATCAATGAGTATGCTAAAGGTGCAGCTGCTCTTCATGAGTCAGAACGCGTAAAACAATCTATCATAGATTTTGAACAAAATCTTTGGGAATATTAATATGACAAAGGTCTAAAGGCTAAGGTCTAAAGGAAGTGCTACTATAATCTAGTGGCACTTTTTTGTATTTATAAACTGCTTAAAAAAACTAACTCCTAATTGATTAGACGCATCAACGACATATTGTTTATTTTTATTGTGTCGTATGATACGTCTCTACAATTCCTAATTTTTTAGTATCTTTACAAACCAAAATTTATCAGTTAAAATGGTCGATATACTTCAAACAAAGATAGAATTTCTGAAAGGCGTAGGCCCGAAACGTGCTGAACTTCTTAATAAAGAACTTGGTATATTCACGTTTCAGGACTTGCTCGAATATTTCCCTTTCAGATATGTCGACCGCAGTAAGATTCATAAGGTAAACCAAATTTACGACGATACAGTATATTATCAACTTGTCGGAACGGTGTCGAATGTGAAAGCACATGGCGAGCCTCGGATGACACGAATCAGTGCGACATTTACAGATGAGACAGGCTCGATAGAACTAGTTTGGTTTAAAGGCTTGAAATGGATAAAAAACAAATTCGTCCCAGGAAAGAAATATCTTCTTTTCGGTAAGGCGAATGTCTTTAATAACAGATTTTCTTTCACACATCCCGACATCGAAGAGTATGATGCCAACGATAAAGTTGTTGGCGAGAGTTTGCAAGGCGTTTATAATACGACGGAAAAACTGCGTAACGCAGGCCTTGGAACAAAACAAATTGCGAAGATAATAAAGACTCTCGTACTTCAGACTTGGGAGATGATTCCAGAAAATCTGCCTTTGTCGCTGATAATGCAAGACAAACTTCTTTCGAGAAAGGCGGCGTTTTATAAGATACATCTGCCTCTTAACAGCAACGATATTCATCATGCTACGACGCGACTGAAATATGAAGAACATTTCTTTTTTCAGTTGAAACTTCTTCTTAATAAAAAGGAAAGAACACTGAATACGCGTAGCGTCGTCTTTAATAATGTAGGCGATTATTTCAATACGTTTTATAACGAACATCTTCCTTTCCCGCTTACCAATGCGCAAAAACGAGTCATCAAGGAAATTCGCAGTGACTTGAAAACAGGCTTTCAGATGAACCGTTTGCTTCAAGGCGATGTTGGTAGCGGCAAGACAATAGTCGCGCTGATGGTGATGCTTCTCGCTCTTGACAATGGTTATCAGGCGGCGTTGATGGCACCGACTGAAATACTTGCAACTCAGCATTACGAGACAATTAAAAAAATGCTTGGCGACATGAAAGTCACAGTGGCGTTGCTCACTGGCTCGACCAAGCAGAAAGAACGAAAAAATATTTTGCCGGCGCTTGAAAACGGCGACATAAATATTGTGATAGGAACACATGCTCTCATTGAAGATACTGTGAAATTCAAGCAGCTCGGACTATGTATCGTTGATGAACAGCATCGCTTCGGTGTAGCACAACGTGCTCGTTTTTGGGAGAAAACAGAATATCCGCCGCACACTCTCGTAATGACAGCGACGCCGATACCACGAACTCTCGCTATGACACAATATGGCGACCTTGATGTGTCGAAAATCGATGAACTGCCTCCAGGAAGAAAGCCGATACAGACAGTTCATTTATATCAGGAACAGCGACTTCGACTTCTTTCTTTCATGAAAAAAGAAATCGCTGCAGGACACCAGATTTACGTCGTTTATCCGCTCATCAAGGAGTCGGAAAAGATGGATTTGATAAACCTTCAAGAAGGTTACGAGTCGTTGTTGCGCGACTTCCCAGAACCAGATTATCGGATTTGTGTTGTGCACGGACAAATGAGTGCAGAAGACAAAGACTTCGAGATGCAGAGGTTTGTGAAAAACCAAGCGCATATCATGGTGGCAACAACGGTGATAGAAGTCGGTGTCAATGTGCCAAATGCTTCAGTTATGATAATTGAAAATGCTAACAGATTTGGTCTGTCGCAACTGCATCAGTTGAGAGGACGCGTTGGCCGCGGCGCAGAACAATCGTATTGTATCTTGATGACCGACCATAAAATAACAGGCGAAGGCAAGAAACGTATGGAAACGATGGTGCGTACCAACGACGGCTTTGAGATAGCAGAAGCCGACCTTCAACTGAGAGGTCCAGGAGAAACACAAGGTACACGACAATCGGGAATGATAGAAATGAAAATCGGCGACTTTATGAAAGATGAACCAATCATCAGACATACAAGAAGAATGGTCAATCTGTTACTAGATAACGACCCGACTTTGTCGAAACCAGAACATCAGATGACAAAAGACTTCTTTAACAGAAACTTCGCCAACGGCTTCGACTGGGGAAGGATTGGGTAATTTACAATTCATAATGCATAATTCATAATTCATAATTTTGGAAGTGATATTTATGCATTATGCATTGTGAATTATGAATTTTTTTCTTTAAAAATCCTCTGACATTTTGTCATAAAATGTTATCTTTGCACTTTAAATCATGATTTTACAATGAAAGTATCTTATAATTGGCTTAAACAGTATATCAACTGTGAATTATCAGCAGAAGAAATAGCAAAAAAATTAACAGGAACAGGTCTCGAAGTTGAAGATTTAACACCTTATGAATCAATAAAAGGCGCATTGAAAGGCGTTGTCGTAGGTAAAGTTATTTACTGCGTTGACCATCCAAATTCAGATCACCTTCATATTACTAAAGTTGACGTTGGTGCAGAAGAGCCTCTCAATATTGTTTGCGGCGCACCTAACGTGGCTGAAGGACAGAAGGTTTTGGTTGCAACAATAGGTACAGAACTTTATAGTGGCAACGAATCATTCACAATTAAGAAAGGCAAGATTCGTGGCGAAGTTTCAGAAGGTATGATTTGCGCTGAAGACGAGCTTCAAATTGGCGAGTCACACGATGGCATCATGGTACTTCCTGAAGACTACGAAGTTGGTAAGCCTGCATCTTTCTATTTCCCTGTAGAACAAGACACCACTTTGGAAATCGGTCTCACAGCAAACCGTTCAGACGCCACATCACATATCGGCGTCAACCGTGACCTCGTGGCAGCTCTCAATTATCAAGAGAAAACAGATAAATATCATCTCATTATTCCTTCAGTAGAAGATTTTAAAGTTGAAAATACAAGCAACGAAATTGAAATCGTTGTTGAAGATACAAAGGCTTGTCCTCGCTATTCAGGCGTGACAATCAGCGGCGTAAAAGTCGGTCCTTCTCCAAAATGGTTGAAACACAGACTTGAAGCTATAGGACTTCGTTCTATCAATAACATCGTTGACATTTCAAACTACGTTTTGATGGAAACAGGTCAGCCTCTTCATATCTTCGATGCTGATAAAATCAAAGGTAAAGAAGTTGTTGTTAAATGCCTCGCAGAAGGAACTCCATTCGTTACTTTAGATGGCGTAGAACGTAAGCTTAGCGCAACAAACCTCATGATTTGCAACGCAGAAGAACCAATGTGTATCGCTGGCGTATTCGGTGGCGCAGAGTCAGGCGTGACAGAAAATACAACAAACGTATTCATTGAAAGTGCTTACTTTAACCCAACATCAGTGCGTAAGACTGCAAAATATCATGGCTTACAAACAGATGCTAGTTTCCGTTACGAACGTGGCTGCGATCCTAACATGACAATGTTCGCTTTGAAACGCGCAGCTTTGTTAATCAAAGAATTGGCAGGTGGAACAGTGTCTTCAGAAGTAAAAGATATAATCAATGGCGACTTTACTCCAGTTCGTGTTGAACTTAAATTCGCTTATCTTAATAAAATTGCAGGTCAAGAAATTGAAAAAGAAATAGCTGTCAATATCTTGAAGAACTTAGATTGCAAAGTCGTTGAACTCAATGACGAAGCTGTTACAGTCGACATCCCAACATGCAAAGTCGATGTTTATCGTCCAGCTGACTTAGTAGAAGAAATCTTACGAATCTATGGTTACGACAACATTGCAATTCCTGAAAAAATCAATGCTACTCTCAATGTAGTGGCTAAACCAGATCCAGAAAAATTAAAGAGAAACATTTCTATCATGTTGGCTTCTAATGGTTTCTACGAAATTATGAACAATTCTTTGACAAAAGAATCATATGCCAAAGATATGGACAGTTTCGACGAAAATAGAAATGTCAAGATATTAAATCCATTAAGTTCAGACTTAAACGTACTTCGTCAGTCGTTGTTGTTCGGCGGTTTGAAGAGCATTGAAAACAACCACAATCACAAGATTTTCGATATTAAATTCTTCGAATTCGGCAACACATATTTCTATGACGCTGACAAAAAACAAGAAGGCGTTTCGTTGTCACCATATTCAGAAATCTATAATTTAGATTTATTTATCACAGGTAAAGATAAAGAAGAATTATGGAGCAACAAACCACAAAATGTTGATTTTTATGAACTTAAAAAATATGTTTTAGGCGTTTTACATAAACTCAATATAGATGTCGAGAAACTTGAGATGAGTGAAGGTAGCGTAAAACATTATGAATATTCATTAGTTTATACACTTAACGGCATGGAATTATGTACTCTCGGAAAGATAAATCAAAAGACATTGAAGTTGTTTGATTTGAAGAGAGAAGTATATCACGCAACAATGAATTGGGATAATTTATTGAAAGCCAATAAAGCAGCTAAGGCAGTTCGTTATGAAGCATTGCCAAAATTCCCATCAGTACGTCGTGACTTGGCATTGATTCTCGATAAGAATGTAACATTTGAACAAGTTAAGAATGTTGCTATTGCAGCAGAAAACAAAATCTTGAAATCAGTAAGTTTGTTTGATATTTACACGGGTGACAAGATTCCAGAAGGCAAGAAACAATATGCTTTGAGTTTTGTTTTGCTTGATACACAGAAGACATTGACAGACAAGGTTATTGAGAAGACAATGGCTAAGATTCAATCAGCGATAGAACAACAACTTAAAGCTACATTAAGATAAAATGGACATTCAGGACATCCAATCAATAAAACAACGATTTAAAATAATAGGTAATAGCCCGCAACTCAATCGTGCGATTGAGATTGCGGTGCAAGTTGCCAGCACCGATCTCACCGTGTTGATTAATGGCGAGAGCGGAACTGGTAAAGATGTTATCCCACAAATAATACATCAAAATAGTTCGAGGAAACATAAGAATTATTTTGCCATCAACTGCGGTGCAATTCCAGAAGGCACTATTGATTCTGAGTTGTTTGGACACGAGAAAGGTTCTTTCACTGGAGCTATTGATACAAGAAAAGGATATTTTGAAGTTGCTGACGGCGGAACTATTTTCCTTGATGAGGTAGGGGAGTTGCCGCTTGCAACACAGGCGCGTCTTCTTAGAGTATTGGAAAACGGTGAGTTCATCAAAGTCGGTTCTTCAAAAGTTCAGAAGACCGATGTTAGAATTGTCGCGGCTACAAACCTCAACATTCCTTTGGCAATAGAAAAAGGTAAATTCAGAGAAGACCTTTATTATCGTCTTAACACAGTTCCGATTCGTATTCCTGCATTGCGCGAACGTAAAGAAGATATTCGTCTGTTATTCAGAAAGTTCGCTGCTGACTTTGCGGAAAAATATCGTATGCCAGCAGTGCAACTTACCCCAGAAGCAGTCGTGATGATGGAAAACTATCGCTGGGACGGAAATATCAGACAGCTGAAAAATATCACAGAACAGATTTCTATCATCGAAGAAGAAAGAGTGATAACACCGGATATTCTTAAAAATTATTTGCCAAATAATAATGTCACTTCATTGCCAACGCTTTACAAAGGTGGGAAAGATGAAGACCCACTTTCTGAACGCGACATATTATATAAGGTGTTGTTCGATATGAAGAACGATATTCTTGAACTTCGTCGTACCGTAAAGGAATTGTCGGAACAAAGGAACAATGGCGCAATTCAGCATCTGCCTGAACCAGCGAATATTACGCCAATAAACGCTACTGTTATCACTCCGATGGATGAAGAAGAAGACACTTTCGTTTATGTTCAAGATAATGATGAAGAAGAAAAGTCGGAAGTGAGAGAGACAGAGACATTATCGTTGGTTCAAACAGAAAAAGAATTGATTTGCAAGGCTTTGGAAAGACATAAAGGCAAGAGAAAAGACGCGGCTAAAGAATTGGGAATCAGCGAAAGAACATTGTATAGAAAAATTAACGAATATAAAATCAATCTTTGATGAGAAGCTTGATGACATATATAAAGACTCAAAGACGCTCTGATAATGACGAATTGAGACGCCACAGGAGTGACGTTTCTACTTGTTGTCTCGTAGTCTTGTTGTCTTGTTGTCTTTTTTTTAGCGGTTGCGGAATATATTCGTTTTCAGGAGCTTCAATTCCTGCAGAAGCTAAAACAGTTTCTGTACAATATTTCCCTAACAACGCTCAGCTCGTCAATCCTTTGTTGAGTAATACTTTTACAAATGCTTTGAATGATATGTTTGTAAATCAGACAACATTACAGTCGGTAATGCAAAATGGAGACTTGTCGTTGGAGGGAGAAATCGTTGGATATGTAACGGCTCCAATCGCTATCACAGGTAATCAGACAGCAGCCATGAATAGACTTACGGTGACTGTAAACGTAAGATTTACAAATAAATATGACGAATCTAAGAATTTTGAACAAAAATTTTCTCAATATCAAGATTATCCTAGCGGACAAGATTTGAGTGCTGTCCAAGATGTTTTAGTGGAACAGATTGTGGAAGATTTATGTCAGGATATTTTTAATAAAGCTGTTGTAAACTGGTAAAATATGGATAGAGACAGATTTCAATATATCATAGAAAATCCTCAGTCAATAAATGACGATGACCTGGAATTGTTGTCATTGATTGTTGATAAATATCCATATTTTACTGTGGCTCAGGTTCTTCTTGCCGTTGGTTATAATTTAAATGATGATAAGAAGTTGAACAAGCAACTTCGTCTTGCAGCGGCGATGTCGTCAGATAGAAATTCGTTGAGACATCTCTTGGCAGATTCAAAAGAGAAAAAAAATACTTGCGACTTGCCAGATGAATTTGGTAATGAAAGTCAACAGACAACAGACATTGGACAACAGACATTGGATTCTATTGTAATTCCAGAAATCGACTTGAATAAATCGCAAGAGGAGTTGTCGAGAGAGATGGCTTTGCTGGAAGAAAAACGCAAGTCGTTGGACGAGTTAAAAGATCTTATTGAGCAGAGAATTATAGAATTAGAGAGAGAAAAAGAAGAGGTAAACAAAGAAGAAAAAACTTTATCAAAAACTGAAATTATTGATAAATTTATCGCAGAAAATCCTCAAATTTCTCGTCCAAAACAAGAATTTTATAATCCAATGGTTGTTGCACAAACAAGTGTCGTTGATAAAGAAAATATCATAAGTGAAACATTAGCAACGATTTACCTTAATCAAGGATATGTTGAAAAAGCAATTTCAGTATATCAAAAATTAAGTTTGAAAAATCCAGAAAAAAGTGTTTACTTTGCAGAATTAATTGAGAAAGCAAAAAATAAGTTTAACAATTAAATAAATTAACAAAATGTACGTAGCAATTTCAGTATTCATCCTTATCGTCAGTGCTTTGATGATGTTGGTTGTTTTAGTTCAGAATTCAAAAGGTGGTGGATTGGTATCTAACTTATCATCTTCAAATCAAATTTTAGGTGTTCGTAAGACTACCGATTTCTTGGAAAAAGCTACATGGACTTTAGCAGTTGTTTTAGTTCTTTTATGTCTTGTTTCAAGTTTGTCAATTCCTAAGAATGGTGTTGGAACAAGCGTAAACGTTGATTCAGCAATGCGTCAACAAATTGAAAACACAGTAGCACCTTCAGATTACCAAATGCCAGCTGCTACAGAAGCAGAAGCTGAATAAAAAACAGTTACAATAAGATAAAAGAATGTCAGAATGTCACTATTTCTGACATTTTTTTTTGCTTTAATTTTTGGCAAACATTTTGACAAAATGACGGACAGAAAATAATAACAACACAAAATAAATAATCAATTATGGCACAATTATCAATTAAACCATTGGCAGACAGAGTCGTTATCGAACCAGCTCTCGCAGAACAAAAGACAGCAAGCGGAATCATCATTCCTGACACAGCAAAAGAAAAACCACAAAAAGGCGTTGT
>JAFOBJ010000078.1 GCA_017381865.1 Bacteroidales bacterium | reverse complement strand
TTTTCCACAAACTCATTGACTTATTGACTCATTGACTTATTGACTTATTGACTTAAATTAGTATTTTTGCAAAAATTAAAGAAATGTCATTTTTAGTTGAACCATTAGTATTTGGACCGATAAAAAGCCGCAGGCTTGGCAAGTCGTTGGGAGTTAATTTATTACCAGAATTCGGTAAGATATGTTCATTTAACTGCATTTACTGTGAATGCGGATGGAATCCAGAAAACAAAAAGAACAGTGGCATACCGACAAAAGAAATTTTTGAGCAAACCTTAGAAAAAAGATTACAGGAATTGAAAGGCACTGCCGACGAACCAGACAGCATCACTTTTTCAGGCAATGGCGAGCCAACATTAAATCCCGATTTCGTAGAAATAATTGACATCACATTAAGACTAAGGGACTTATATATTCCTAATGCAAAAATCAGCGTCCTGACAAACGGAACAATGCTGCATAAAAAAGAAATCTTCAACGCCATCTCAAAAGTCGACAATAACATTATTAAGATAGACGGCGGAACTTATGAAACGATAAGAAACATCAATCAGCCAAATGTTAATTTTGATTTAGAAAAATATATTAACATACTTCAAGAATACAAAGGAGACCTCATTATTCAGACTTGTTTCTTGAGAGGCGAGCACAATGGCGTAAAAATAGACAACACCACAGAAGAAGAAATCGCACTTTGGGTTGAGCATATTAAAAAGATAAATCCAAAGAAGACAATGATTTATGCCATCGACAGAGAAACTCCAGAAAAAAAACTGGAGAAAGTCAGTCAAGATGAATTAGAAAAAATTGCCGAACGATTAAGACAATTCGGTTTTATTGTTGAATGTTTTGGCAAATGATATGTTAGATTACGACGTTAAAATATTGACAGCCTTTGCTATGACTTTCGGCAACGATGGCGAAGTATTTTACAAATGGCTTCTGAGCAACGGCTATCCTGAATTAGCAGCTCTTAACGAAGCAATCAAAGGTAGTAAATTGGCTTTCAAATGGTTGGTCGATCATAAATATTTTCATTTAGCTGCCATAGATTCCATTCTCGATGGTTCACAAAGTGCAAGAACTTGGCTAAGAAAATATAATTTCGAAGACCTCGTCTACCTCGCCGATGCAATAAAACAAGACTCATTTGCCATTAATTGGCTAAAAGAACGAAATTTGGATATTTATATCTTCATCGCTAAAAAAATAGAAGTGTATCTAAACAGCAAAAAAAATAACCCATTAAAGTTTAATTTTTAAAAAAAATAATTGTTCCAATCAAAAAAAACAGTAACTTTGCGAAGCAAAAAAAATAGAATTTAATCATGGATAAAAAATTAACAATTATCAACATCGCATTAGTAATCGCTGCCATCTTCTTGGCATATATGGTTTACCACAGCATCAGCCAACCTGTTATTTTTGAAAATACAAAGACAGAACGCGAATTAAAAGTTGTTCAAAACCTTAAAGACATCAGAAGCTCACAAGGTTTGTTCAAAGAAAATTACAACAGATATACAGCAAGTTTCGATACATTAATCGAATTTATCCGCACTGGTGAACTCCCTGTTGTTAATATCATCCCTGATCCAAACGATACAACATTTACAAAAACTATCAACGATACAGTTGGTTACATTAAAGTTTTAGACTCATTATTCTCAACAAGACAAAACTTTAACGTTGAATCATTACGTTACATTCCATTCTCAGAACCACAACAAGAATTCGAAATTCAAGCTGGTTACATCACACGCGGCGGTATGAAAGTTCCTGTGTTTGAAGTAAAAGCTCCATACAACACTTACTTGAACGGTCTTGACAAACAAAGAATCAGAAACGCAACAGCTGAACGCGAAGACTTAAACAAATATCCAGGTATGAAAGTCGGTTCTATGACAGAGCCATTAACAGACGGTAACTGGGAAAACCTTTAATAAATAATATGACTTCCTTCTTATATCCATATATTCAGGGGTCTATTAATTTAAACAGCAAGAATACAGATAATTATATCATGACCATCCAACATTCCTTGGATGGTCTTTCTTTTGTTGTCTTTGATACAGCTGAAAATAAATTCGTAGCCCTAAAACATTATCATATCTCTGAGAAAAACATACCTCTAGAGACACTTATTTCTGAACTTCAAGAAAAAGAATCTTGGGAATTGAACGACTTTAAAAGTGTTAATATCTTGATAGATAATAACATCAACACTTTCGTACCAAAAGATTATTTTCAAGAAACAACAAAAGAAAAATACTTGTCATTATTGAATATCAATAATTCAAACGTATTGACAGATTCTATCAGCGAACATAACATTATAAATGTATATGCTTTGCAAGACAACCTTAATTTCTTAAACGAAAACATAAGGATATATCATAGCTCCAGCATCTTGATTAAGAAGCTTTTAAAAGAATTTTCAAGCAGAAATCCTGAGACTAGAGCGTTTGTTAATGTTAAAAATAATTCATACGAGTTAATAATAATTAACAACGACAAACTCATCTTTCATAATTATTTCAACTTTAACACGAAAGAAGATTTCTTATATTTCATTTTATTCACTTTCGAACAACTTAACATTGACAACGAAAGCATCCCATTGTATTTCATTGGATTTATAGAAGAAAAATCGCCAGTCATCGAATTATGTTCTCGTTATATAAGAAACATCCGTTTTTTCAACAGAGATAATGATTTCAATTACATAAACGAATTAAATTCAATACCTTACTATTATTATTACACCTTATATAGTTTCATATCATGCGAATAATAAGAGGAAAATATCAAAGGAGACAAATTACTGCTCCAAACAATCTGCCAGTTCGTCCTACTACCGACATGGCCAAGGAAAGTCTGTTCAACATTTTGGAAAATCATGTTGATTTTGAAGATATTACAGTATTAGACCTTTTTGCAGGAACTGGCAATATTTCTTACGAATTGGTTTCGAGAGGTTGTCCTCGCGTCACTGCTGTTGATGAAAACAACAATTGTATCAAATTCATCCGCGACACTGCTGCGAAGTTAAATATGGAAGAACTTCTTGCGATACGTTCCGACGTATTCCGTTTCATTCCTATGCATAAAGCAAAATACGACCTTATCTTTGCCGACCCTCCATACGACAGCCAGCATTACGATTTGTTGGTAAGTCTTATCTTTGAACACAATTTGCTTAAAGAAGGCGGAATGTTAGTCGTTGAACACAATAAATTCGTTAATTTCAACGAACATCCACGATTCGTTGAACAACGCAGATATGGTAAAGTCAATTTTAGTTTCTTTAAATAATAACAAAATGAAATCAAGAAAATCACTTATCGCATTATTAATGTTTGCATTAATATCTTTTAATATCAATGCACAAGACGCTGATTCACAAAACTTTGACGGAGCTAATTGTACAAGCATCATGGTAGGTAAAGACGCCACTACTGACGGTTCTGTCATAACATCACACACCTGCGACGGCATGTACCGCACATGGCTTCGTTGGGAAAAAGCTCAACAACATGAAAAAGGCGCTACTCAAAAAATATACAGAGGCAGTATGCACACAAGAAATGCCTATGACAGCAAAGGCTTGGAATTGGCTGGAGAAATTCCACAAGCTGAATACACTTTTTCTTATCTCAACACTGCTTATCCATGCTTGAATGAAAAGCAATTAGCTATTGGAGAAACAACATTCTCAGGTCCAGATACTTTAGTCAACCCAGAAGGCTTATTTATGATTGAAGACTTGGAACGCATTGCGCTTCAACGCTGTGACAATGCAAGAGACGCCATCCAACTCATCGGCAAACTCATCAAAGAATACGGTTATGGCGACGGCGGCGAATGTATCACCATCGCTGACACCGAAGAAGTTTGGTGTATGGAAATCATGGGCGAAGGCAAAAAGAAAATCGGCGGCATCTGGGCTGCTCAAAGAGTTCCAGACGGCGAAGTCAGCGTTTCAGCTAACATTCCAAGAATCAAACATATAAACAGAAACGACCCTGACAACTTCATGTGTTCCGACAATATTGAAAAAGTAGCTAAGAAACATGGATTATGGGACGGCGAAAGCGAATTCGTTTGGTTCAAAGTCTTCGGCAACGATTATTCAAATGGAAAGAACTTCCGCGAACGCGAATACTTCATCCTCAACGCATTAGCTCCATCATTAGGATTAAGCATGGACGATGAAGAACTTCCATTCTCTGTTAAACCAGAAGAAAAAGTAGATGCTCGCAAAGTTATGGAACTTCTCAGAAGCACATACGAAGGTACTGAATTAGACGTAACACGCAACATCAAGACTATCAATAGAAAAGGTGACACTATCGTAAGTCCTGTCGCAAATCCTTGGATGGGCAGTACCGACATTGCGACATACAATATGATTGCTCCTGGCACTGTCGACGCAATGCGTACAGTATCAGTATCATGGTGTTCATACTCATTCGTGACACAACTCAGAAGCTGGATGCCAGACGAAATCGGCGGAATCTGCTGGTTCTCTGTAGAAAATCCAGGACAAAGCCCAAGAATTCCTATCTTCACAGGCTCAACAATATTACCAAGTTGTTTTGACGAATGCGGTCACAATAACTACAACGAAGAAACATTATTATGGCGTTATCGCAAAGCTAACAAATTAGCACAGATACAATGGGGCAGCACAAAAAATGCCATGATTAACAGCATTTTAAGATACGAAGAAAAAGCCGCTAAAGAAATTCCTGCATTAGAAAAAGAAGTAATGACATTATTGGAAGAAGGCAAGAAAGAAGAAGCTCAGAAGTTAATGAACAGATACACTATCGACTTTGAAGCTGCTACAGCAAACACATGGAAAGAATTAGAACAAACTTTCTGGGAAAGATTCTGGATTAACTTTTGATTGGATTTCTGGATTTCTGGAATTTAGGATATTTAAGGACGTTGCTTTAACAAAAGTGACGTCTTTTTTTTACCATATTTATGTAATCCACGAATCTGCACGAATCTGCACGAAAAACAATATTAGTGAAGTTTAGTGTTTTTTTGTGGATAAATAAAAAAAGAGCCGACTTTTCAGTCAGCTCTTTGTGGTGGTACCAGCGAGATTCGAACTAGCGACACATGGATTTTCAGTCCATTGCTCTACCAACTGAGCTATGGTACCTCCGTTGTTTTGCAGTGCAAAGATACAACTTTTTTCGATACTCCAACAAAAAAAATTATTTTTTTTAAAAATTTCTTATTTTTACCTCATTATCAGTATCTTTGCAAGAAAAATAAGATGAGTTTGGTTTTAACAATTGACATTGGAAATACGAGAGCTAAATATGCAGTTTTTAGTCAAGACTGCATAATTGAATTATCCACATTCGACCCATATGGCAATGATTTAAAACAACTTACAAAAAAGTTTCCTCAAATAAGCAAATGTATCATATCATCTGTTGGAGGTAAGATTGAAGAATGTAAGGCTCAATTACAGAATATCGAAATTATCACACTTTCTGGTGACACTCGCCTACCTTTCACTCTAAATTACGAAAAAAATCAAATAGGAAGCGACAGATTAGTTGCAGTTGCAGCAGCGATGGTAGAGAAACCGAATCAGAATAATTTGGTAATAGATATTGGAACATGTATCACATACGACATCATAACATCAGATAACATTTATCATGGCGGTCCTATAAGTCCAGGCATCAACTTGCGATTCAAGGCGATGAACGATTATACTGAGAAATTACCTCTATGTACCCCGACGAATGAAGAGTTAAAATTAATTTGCAATTCTACAAAAGAATGTTTAAAATCAGGAGTTATCCTTGGCATTTCTAACGAAATTGAAGGATTTATCAAAAGATTTTCAAACATTTATGAAATGTTAAACGTTTTTATTATAGGTGGAGACAATATTTTCTTTGAAAATCAGTTAAAAAATTGCATATTTGCAGACTCAAATTTTACATTTAAAGGTTTAAGATATATCCTTAATTATCAATGAAATATAAAAATACAAAATATTTTTTACTAGGTTTAATCATCTTCATGATTAACATTAATGTTATTGGTCAATCTGATTTAAGCACGCCATACTCAAGATTTGGTTTAGGCGATATTTACACTGGTTCACCAAACACTATGTTACGAGGCATGGGCGGAATCGCTAATGCAATGAGTGACAATTGCTTATTAAATCCAAGCAATCCAGCTTCTTATGCAGCCATCGACTCATTATCATTTTTATTTGACGCTGGATTTTACATCAAAGCAGCTTCTTTTTCCACTAACAAAATAACTGAAAGAGGCTCAAACGCATCTTTCGACTATGCTAGTGTCGGTTTAAGCGCAACAAGAAGATGGAAAATCGGTCTTGGAATCACACCTTTCACAAACAGAGAGTACAATGTCATCACAGAACATAACGGACCTGGAAGCTACAATGTGGCATTTCAAGGAGAAGGCGGTTTGAACAAGGTTTTCTTCGCCAATGGTATCAAAATCACTGACGACTTATCTGTCGGTATAACAGCATCTTACATATTCGGAACATTATTCGACAACACTTCCATATATTACCCTGACTCAACATATTTCCTTAACGGAAAACGCTCTATCGAAATGAGAGTCAATGACTTCAAATTAGACTACGGCGTATTATACAGATTACCAATCGATGACTACAACATCACAGTTGGCCTCACATATTCACAAGGTACAAAAATAGCTTCAAAAAGAGACATTTTCATAAGAAATATGTTTAAAGGCTTTGAAAACCAAGTAGAAGCACCTATCGACACTTTAAAATATATTGAAAACGAAAACGTAAACATCAATATTCCTGGTGGATTCGGTTTAGGTGTCAAATTTGACAAAGGCGACGGTTGGTTCGTCGGTGCCGACTTCAATTGGAACGGATGGAAAGGCTTCACAATGAACGGCGTCAACGACTCTTTACAAAACTCATGGAATGTTGCAATTGGAGGCGCATACAAACCAGAATCAACTTCTATATCAAAATATTACAAAAAAATAACTTATCGCGCTGGTTTCCACTTCGACCAGACTTACTACAACATTTACGGAAAATCAATAAACAGATACGGATTAACATTAGGCTTCGGATTACCTGTACCTCGCTCATTGACTTCATTCAACGTAGCTCTTGAATTCGGATCAATGGGAACAATCAAAAATGACCTCGTCAAAGAAAATTATTTCAACATATCAATAAGCATGTCCATCCACGACAGATGGTTCATCAAAAGAAGATATCAATAAATTAAATCATAAAAAATATTAAAATGAAAATTAGAAGATTTTTACTGTTAACTTTAACATTCTTCCTCCTTGGAAATGTTGCTACAAAAGCACAAGATTGTGAAACTGACTATTCATTATATCGTGAATACATCGGTCACTGGAAACAAGCTAAGTACAATCCAAAAAACATTAACCCTCAAATGATTACATCATGGAGAAATGTTTACAACAACTGTCCTGAGTTAAGACAAAACACTTATCTCGACGGTGTTACAATCATGACTTACGCTTTCATCAGACCAGAAAAAGATGCTGAATTAAAAGACAAATACGTCGACACTCTCATCATGATTTATGACAAGAGAGCTCAATACTTCCCAAACGGCAAAAACGGTTCACAAATAGGTAACATTATGGGTCGTAAAGGTGTTGACATTGCGACATGGGCACCTCATCGTTACGAAGAAGCTTACAACGCTCTTAAACAAGCTATTGATTTAGACGGAAATAACAGCAACTACGCTTTCATCGACACTTATTTCCCAATCGTTATCACAATGGCTAAAAACGGTAAATTGGAAGAAAGCGCAATCCTTGAAGAATACAGCCGCCTCATGGAAATCGTTGACTACAACATCCAAGTCAACACAGAAATGGCTAACGAAAAACTTCTCAACAACTTCAACGCAACAAAAAGCAACCTCGACGCAGCTGTTCAACCATATGCTAACTGCGAAGACTTGGTTCGCATTTACCAACCTAAATTCGATGCAAATCCAAACGACGTCGAATTATTAACAAAAATCGCTGAAACTTTAGAAAAAAGAAAATGCGACGACTCTCCTTTATACCTCGCTGTTGCAGTTAACTTACACAAAGTCAACCCATCACCAGAGTCAGCTTATTTAATTGGAAAGAAATATCTCGCTGAAAAAGACTACACACAAGCAACTAAATATTTACTTGAAGCTACAAAAAGCTCAAATGTTGACTGGGCACATCAATCATACATTTACCTTGCTCAAATCATGAACATGAACAAAAATTATGAACAAGGCCGCACATACGCTAGAAAAGCTTACGAATTAGACAAAACAGACGGTGAACCTTTCATCATCATCGGTCAATTGTATGCAGCAAGTGCAAAAGATTGTGGAACAGGCGACTTAGAAACAAAAGCAGCTTATTGGGCAGCTGTCGACCAATTCGAAAAAGCTAAGTCTATCGACCCATCTATCGCTGCTAAAGCTAACGAACTCATCAATGCTTACTCACACTACTTCCCATCAGTGGAAATTATTTTCTTCAACGGCTACGAAGAAGGTCAAACATTCACTCTCGACAAATGCTGGATTGGAGAAACAACAAAAGTGAGAGCAGCAAAAAATTGATTTGGCCAAGGCCACAGGCTAAAGGCTAAAGGCTAAAGGTAAATAGTAAGACTTTGAAAAGACTTTTAAAAATATTCCTTGAAATCAACATCATAGCCAATATGGTTATGGTGTTGTTTTCTTGTGAAAACTCTCTAGATAAAGTTAAAGAATTTATAGATACCGACACTATCAACGGAGTTCTAGCATACAATGTCGTTTTTACAAGAAGCGACTCTGGATTTGTGCAAGCCAAACTGATGGCTCCAGTGATGCACAGCATGGAAGGCGACAGCGCATTATTAGAGTTCCCTAAAGGATTCGTGGCGTATATTTACGACAACAACAGAACTCCATCGTCAAAGATAAGCGGCGACTACGGAATACGACACGACAAAGAAGAAATGTTGTTCGCAAAAAACAACGTAATTGTAGAAAACCTGACAACCAAAGAAACCTTATTCACAGAAACTTTATATTGGAATCAAAGTACAAAAAAAATATATACACGCAATGCCGTTAAGATAACCAGTCCCGACAAAATTATCTACGGCGACAGCCTCAACGCCAACGAAGATTTCTCGCAGAGAGTCATCCACGGCATGAGAGCCACACTTGAAATAGAAGACGAAGAATAAACAATACTGAAATGAGTGACATTTATATAGTAATATTTTCATTGCTAGCATCAGCCATGTTCTCTGGAATGGAAATCGCATTCCTAAGCACCAACAGATTGCAATTGGAATTAGACTTAAAGAAAAACAATTTCTCCGCTAAATTAATCAACAAGTTTTTCAAAAATCAGTCACAATTCATCGGTTGTTTGTTGTTATGCAACAACATCGCTAACGTAATTTATGGTATTGCAATTGCCAGAATATTAGAGCCTTTAGTCATTTACATTTTACCAGAGTTTTTAACAAACAGTTTCATAATATTACTTTGTCAAACGATATTATCGACATTACTCGTTCTCATCACGGGAGAGTTTCTTCCTAAAATAATATTTGGCATCAATCCTAACAAAAGCATGACCATATTTGCTTTGCCAGCGATGCTATTGTTCATCATCCTCTACCCTATCATACTGATTTTTATAGGAATATCAGAATTAGTCATAAAATATATTCTTCGCGTCGACATACCTCACGAAGAATACAAGCTCAACACCGTCGACTTGAACGACTATCTCAAGGAATACGCCAATCCTGACGAAGACAACGAAGACATCCAACAAGGAATAGAATTATTCCAAAACGCTATAGATTTTCATAATGTCAAATTAAGAGAATGTATGGTGCCACGCACTGAGATTCAAGCCATTGACATTGAAAATTCCATCGAGGAAGTGAAAGCCGTTTTTGAAGAAACCAAGCATTCAAAATTGTTGGTATTTGAAAACAACATCGACAATATTATCGGTTACATACACATCAACGATATTCTTACCAAAACAACAGATTTAAGGTCGAAGATTCGTCCGATACAATTTTATCCTGAAACATTTTCCGCACAAGATCTTTTGGAAAAACTATCAAAAAAACGTCAAAGCATCGCTGTCGTAGTAGATGAATTCGGCGGAACATCAGGAATTATAAGCATGGAAGACTTGATAGAAGAAATCTTTGGCGAAATTGAAGACGAATACGACGAAGAAGATGTGGTTGAAAAAACCATCAACCCAGACGATTACATCTTTTCTGCAAGACTTGAAATAGATTATCTTAATAAAAATTATAAATTCAATTTCCCAGAATCAGACGATTACGAAACCTTGGCAGGTTACATAATTCATTACCATGAAAGTATTCCGCAAATAGGAGAAGAAATTGTAATAGGAAATTATATTTTTAAGATAATAAAAGCGACAGACACCAAGCTTGAAGAAGTGGAAATCAAAAATAATCAATAAGTTAGATTATACGACTACTATTAAATTTTCACTGATTATTTTTTTTATAAAAATGTCGATTATATCGAATGGTTTTGTAAATTTGCAACTTAATATAAAAATAGAAAAAAAAGAATAATAAATTAAATAATATCATAGAATTATGGCAGTAATTGGAAAAATTAGAAAGCATTATGGATTGTTAGTAGCTATTGTTGGTCTCGCTCTTTTCGCATTTATTTCAGGCGACCTTTTTAAGAGTTGTAACAGCAGAAGACCTACAGATGTAGCTATCGTTGACGGTAAAAAAATCACTTATCAAGATTATACAAACATGGTTAACATGAATCTTGAAAACGCAAAAGCACAAAACGGTGGTTCTTTAAGCGCAAGTGACAATTACTCTGTACATGCAAACACATTAGAACAAATGGTCAGAGATATCATCATGAAAAATGAATACAAAGACCTCGGTCTCGTTGTTTCTGGTGATGAATTATATGATCAATTTTTAGGAGAAAACCCTAATCAATACGTTGTTCAAAGCTTCACAAATCCTGATGGCAGTTTCAACAGAGAACTCGTTACAACATACATCAGAGATTTCCAAACTCTCAACCCAGAGATGAAAGCAAACTGGATCAACTTTGAACGTGCTATCAAAGAAGACAGATTAAACACAAAATATGAAACACTTTTGAAAAAAGGTTTCTACCTTCCAAGCAAATTAGCAGCTCGTATTTATGCTGACAAAAACGAAAAAACTTCAGCTGAAGTTTATGCAGTTCGCTACAACACAATCGCTGACTCAACAGTAGTTGTTAACGACGCTGACAACAAAGCATTCTACGAAAGCAACAAAAATAAATATCAAACAGAAGCAACTCGTAGCATTGACTACATCGTTTTCGACATCAAACCTTCACAAGCTGACGTTGAATATTCAAAGAATTTCGTCAATGAACTTAAAAACGACTTAGCTCAAGTTGATAACGTTGCTAACTTCGTAAGCGCAAACTCAGACCTTCCATACGACAGCACATGGAAAGCAAGAAAAGATGTTCCTGCTGAATTAGAAGCAGTTATCTTCGACGGCAACAATGGCGAAGGTTTCGTTTATGGTCCTTATGAAAATGGCGGTTACTACAACGTTGCAAGAATCGTTGCTATGGAAAACCGTTCAGACTCATTGATGGCTTCTCACATCTTAGTTGCTTATGCAAACGCATTACGCAGCGATGCAACTCGCACAAAAGAAGAAGCTAAAGCTTTAGCAGACAGCATTTTCAACATTGTTAAGAAAGACAACTCAAAACTCGAAGTTCTTGCTAAATCATTATCAGACGACTCAAGCGCTGAAACAAACAGCGGCGACCTCGGCTGGTTCACAGACGGCATGATGGTTTACACATTCAACGAATTCGTTCAAGACAACAATATCGGCGCTGTTGGCATGGTAGAAACTCCATTCGGTTATCACATTATTAAAGTTACAGGCCGCAATGAAGCAACTCCAAAAGCACGCCTCGCTGTCGTAGCTCACGAAATCACACCAAGCACAGCAACATACCAAAACGTATTCGCTGAAGCTAACAGATTCGTTACAGAAAACCAAACAGCTGAAGATTTCAACAATGCTATCGAAGCTCAAGGCCTCAACAAACGTACATATCCTAACTTGAGATCAAACACAAGCTACATCACAGGTATCGACAACCCACGCCAAATCGTTCGCTGGGCATTCGATAAAGAAACTAAAGTTGGTGACATGTCAACAATCTTTGACCTCGACAACATGTACGTTGTAGCTGTTCTTACAAAATCTGTTAAAGAAGGTTTCACACCAGTAGAAGACATCGCTGATCGCTACCAATTCGTTATCAAGAAAGAAAAGAAAGGCGCTATGTTAGCAGAAAAAGCTAAAGCATACGGCAGCGACTACCAAAAGATGATTGACAACTTAAAAGGTGAAAAAACAAACATTGACAATATAACATTCGATGGTCGTGGTTTCGGCAACTTCGGTGTTGAAGACAAAGTTATCGGCACAGTAATCGGCATGAAAGAAGGCGAAACATCAGAACCAATCGTTGGTGGCAATGGTCTTTACGTTGTTAAAGTTACAAAAGAAACTCCAGCTGCAACAACAACAGATTACAGCAACATCGTAAAAGAACAACGCACAAGATTCAACAACCAAGTTCTTAACAACTCAGCTTACTCAGCACTTAAAGACATTGTTAAGATTCAAGACAACAGCATCTTATTCTATTAATACTGAAGCATAAACATCGAAAAATCCGGTTCAGAAATGAATCGGATTTTTTTAATTAATTCATAATTCATAATGCATAATTCATAATGAATTATAAAAAAAATAGGACGCATATGCGTCCTTAATAGTTAATAGTTAATTGCTTCTATAAGCTTTTTCCCAGTTCCATGCTGAGAGTGTCATTTCATCGAGATGGCGTTCAGCTTTCCAACCCAATTCGTTGTTTGAGAATGTTGGATCTGCCCATACTTTTTCGATGTCGCCAGCGCGCCGGCCCACGATTTCATAATTTAATTTAACACCTGACACTTTTTCAAAAGATTTGATAACATCTAAAACAGAGTATCCAGTACCCGTTCCAAGGTTAAATATCTCGAAAGATTTCTTCATTTTTTCATTTACCATTCTTTCCACAGCCACGACGTGAGCCTTTGCCAAATCCATGATATGGATATAGTCGCGGATTGCAGTTCCGTCGTGAGTAGGATAATCGCCGCCAAAAACTTTAAGGCATTCTCTTATTCCGTAGCCAGTTTGTGTGATATAAGGCATAAGGTTGTTTGGCACACCGAGAGGAAGTTCGCCGATTAATGCGCTATCGTGAGCTCCAACAGGATTAAAATATCTTAAAGCGATAGCATTCAAGCCTTTATAAGCATTTATCGATTCAAATATAATTTCCTCTGCAATCTGTTTTGTATTGCCGTATGGACTTTCAGCTTTCTTGATAGGAGCTGTTTCTGACACTGGAAGATGCTCAGCGTCAGGCTGTCCGTAAACAGTACATGAAGAAGAGAAAACCAAATTAGGCACCTTATATTTATCCATTGCTTCCAAGATATTCATCAAGGAATCGAGGTTGTTGCGATAATATTTTATTGGTTGTTCCACTGATTCGCCAACAGCTTTATGAGCGGCGAAGTGGATAATACCTTTTATGTCGTTATGACGAGCGAAGAAATCATCGGTAAGAGATTGATTTGCGAGGTCGAATGACTCGAATTCAGGACGAATTCCTGTAATTTTCTCTATTGAATCCAACACTTCGATGCGTGAGTTAAACAATGCATCGACGATAATAACATCGAAACCTTTTTTTTGTAATTCGACAACGGTATGCGAACCGATGTAACCAGTACCACCTGTAACTAATATTTTCATGTTAATATTTTTTAACTAATAAAATCTAATATTGTTGTTGTTATATAATTCAATTGTTCTTCAGTAAATTCCGTATGCATTGGAAGAGCGATGACATTTTCGCTAAGATATTCGCTCACAGGGAAATCACCTTTTTTGTAGCGTGGGTCCTGATAAGCCTTTTGTTCGTGCAGCGGCACAGGATAATATATTGCGCAAGCGATACCTTTTTCTTGCAGATGCTGCATCAGTTTATTACGGTCGACGCCATTTAGCACCATCACATATTGATGATACACATGTGTTGTAAAGCTTGATTTTTTTGGTGTTATGATTTTCTCTGTGACAGAGAAGGCCTTGTCGTAATAAGCTGCTGCGTATTGACGAGCTGCGATATATTCGTCGAGATGTTTCAATTTAATATCGAGGACCGCTGCCTGTATTGTATCGAGGCGAGAGTTAACTCCGATGTAGTCGTGATAGTAGCGCACTTTCATTCCGTGGTTTACCACGGCACGGATTTGTTCTGCGAGGCTGTCGTCGTTGGTGAACAATGCGCCGCCGTCGCCGAAGCAGCCGAGATTTTTTGAAGGGAAAAACGAAGTGCAACCGATGGTTCCCATTGTTCCCGATTTCTTCACAGTGCCATCGCTGAAGGTATAATCGGCACCAATAGCTTGTGCGTTATCTTCCACGACATAAAGATTATGACGGCGAGCAATATCCAGAATCGTCTCCATATTAGCACATTGTCCGAAGATATGAACAGGAACGATAGCCTTGGTCTTTGGTGTGATGGCTCGCTCCACAGCCTGAGGGTCAATGTTATAAGAATCTTTTTCTATATCAACGAGAACAGGCTTCAAACGAAGAAGAGCGATGACTTCTGCTGTTGCAATAAAAGTAAATGTGGTTGTAATAACCTCATCGCCAGGTTCAAGATTAAGAGCCATCATTGCAACTTGAAGAGCATCAGTTCCATTCGCACAAGGAATAACATGTTTCACTCCAAGATATTTTTGAAGATTATCCTGAAATCTCTTAACATGAGGTCCATTGATGAACGCCGCCGTCGACAATATTTCTTGAATGGCAGAATCCACTTCTGGCTTTATCTTATTATATTGACCAACAAGGTCAACCATCGGAATATTCAACATAAAAGTCATTTTTGCAAAGTTAAGAATTATTACACATTAATTAATAAGGTTTTTTAAAAAAAGTTTTTTTTCAAAACTCTTGCATAATTCAAAAAAATGTTGTTATTTTGCACCTCAATTTTTAGGAGAAGAATTTAACTATAAAATATTAAGAGTCATGTCAAAAATTTGTCAAATCACAGGTAAAAAAGTCATTACCGGTAATAACGTTTCTCACTCAAACAGAAAGACAAAAAGAACTTTCAAACCTAATTTACAAATCAAACGTTTCTACGTTCCAGAATGGGATGAATGGGTAGTTTTGAAAGTTTCAGCAGCCGGTTTACGCACAATTGACAAGAAAGGTATCTACCAAGCTATCATGGATGCTTCAGCAGAAGGCAACTTGAACCGTTGGTAATATATCAAAAACACTATAAAAAAAAGTCGTCTTTTTTGACGACTTTTTTTTTAATTCACAATGCATAATTCATAATGCATAATTATATTTGTACAATATTTACACCCAAAGATAGTTAATAAAGTTGATGAGATTAAGATATACACTATTATTATTGATGATGATTCCTGTTTTGCTTTTCGGACAAAGCAAAGACAGTTATATCTACGGAAAAATCACCGATGATAATGGTAGCGTCTTAGAACTCGTAAACATCGCAGTATTAGGCACTTCTTACGGCGTCTCTTCAAATTCGAGAGGGCAATACGAATTACATCTTCCTTCCGACACACTTCTAAATGTAGTTTTTTCATTCGTCGGATACCAACAAGAAACCAGAAAAATAAAGTTAAAAGCAGGCGAGCAACGCAAAGTCGACGTCTGTTTACAATCCGCCACGACAACATTATCAGACGTCGTGGTTTCCGACCGACAGATAAACTCCGCCACCATCACACGTCTCGATGCACGCGAGATTTCGCTCATACCGAGCAGCTCTGCTGGCGGCGTTGAAGACCTCGTCAAGACTCTTCCAGGAGTTTCGTCAACCAACGAACTCAGTTCACAATATAATGTCCGCGGTGGCAATTTCGATGAAAACCTTATATATATCAATGGCATAGAAGTCTACAAACCTTTCCTTGTAGGTTCAGGACAACAAGAAGGCATGAGTATAATCAATCCGAGACTTGTATCCAACATCGACTTCTCAGCTGGCGGATTTTCCGCAGAATATGGCGACAAGCTATCATCTGTACTCGACATAACATACAAGAAGCCCATTCTTCCAGCAGCTTCATTATCACTGAGTTTACTCGGTGCAGAAGCTCATGCCGAAGGTTCTGCAATAAAAAACAAACTCTCTTACATCATTGGAGCACGTTATAAAAATAACAAATATATACTTGGCAACATGGAGACAAAAGGCGTCTATCAGCCAAACTTCACCGATGTACAAGGAATCCTGTCTTATAACATTTCTCCTCGATTGGAAATTTCTGCATTCGGTTACTACTCAAGCAACAACTACCTAATGATTCCCGAAACACGTCAGACCGACTTCGGAAACATACAACAAGCTCATCGTATTACAATATATTTCGATGGTAAAGAATCAAGCAACTACAACACTAGTCTCGGTGCATTCACATTGAATTTCAGTCCTAACGAAGACCTTAATCTCAAGCTCATCGCTTCCACTTATTCTGCTATCGAAGCTGAAAACTATGACATCCAAGGCCAGTATTGGATTGGACAACTCGAAACAAACCCAGGCGACTCGCTCGCAGGCAACGTGATTTCCACTCAAGGCGTCGGAACTTATATCGAACACGCTCGCAACGATTTCTACTCACAAGTGGTCAATATCGACCATAAAGGCGCATACAAAAAAGATTTCTACACCTTGAAATGGGGCGCACGCTACCAACGCCAGCACTTTGACGACTTCATCAACGAATGGGAAATGATTGACTCGGCTGGATATAGCCTTCCACACTACGCCGACTCTATCGGAAAGCCAAATCCACCTCATCCTTTATTCGACATCCGCCATCTGTCAAAAGCACATAATATATTGAATATCAATAATATCGACGGATTTATCCATAATGAATGGACATTCAACGGCAAAAACGACAACATCATAACATTAGCTTTAGGATTACGCGCCAATTATTGGGGCTACAATAATGAAGTCAACATCAGCCCTCGCGCCGGAATCGCCATAAAACCAAGATGGAATGACGATATGTTATTCAGAATATCTGGTGGCGTTTATGTGCAGCCACCATTCTACCGCGAATTACGCAAATTCGACGGAAGCCTCGTAAAACCAGAAAACGCTTCAACACAAAAAGCTTATCAAATCGTGTTCACACACGAATACAACTTCATGGCTTGGGAACGACCTTTCGTGCTCACATCAGAAATTTATTATAAATATTTGAAAGACATCATTCCTTACGAAATCGACAACATAAGAATAAAATATTTCGCCGACCAAAAAGCCACTGGCTACGCCGCAGGCATGGACGTGCGTATCAACGGAGAATTCGTCAAAGGCATCGAAAGCTGGGCTAGTTTGTCAATCATGAAATCGGCAGAAAACATCAGATATTATCTCTCCCCTACTGGAAGCATATTATCGCAATCAGACATCAACGATGGCGCTGAATATGTTTGCGATACACTAATAAAAGGAATACCTCGCCCTTCCGACCAAAGAGTTAATTTCTCATTATTCTTCCAAGATTACATCCCTTTCATACCTTCATTCAAGGTAAATTTAAAGCTCGTCTTCGGAACAGGAATGCCATTCGGCGCACCATATAGCGAACGTTACAAGCAAACACTCAGAATGTCGCCCTACAGAAGAGTCGACATCGGATTCAGCAAGCAACTCATCAGCGAGACATCTAGCTTCAAGAAAAGCAATCCGCTGTCTTTCGTGAAAAACTGTTGGCTCAGCTTAGAAATATTTAACTTATTAGGAATCAATAATGTCAGCTCATACATGTGGGTTACAGACATTTACAACATACAATACGCTGTGCCAAATTATCTGACACCAAGACAGATCAATCTTAAATTGGTAGCGGAATTTTAGAATTGAACTAAGAA
>JAFOBJ010000077.1 GCA_017381865.1 Bacteroidales bacterium | reverse complement strand
GCAAACGCCTCCTTAGCTCAGTTGGTTAGAGCATCTGACTGTTAATCAGGGGGTCTCAGGTTCAAGTCCTGAAGGGGGCGCAAAGAGAGATTACAAAGTGTAATTTTTTTATGTTTCATGTTATTAATTGAAGAAGATGATTGCCAAACAGCAGTCATTTTCTTTTTTTATATAATTCTGTTTAAAGTTTAACGCTTAAGGTTTAAAGATAATTATTCTATTTGATATAAGCATCCACAAACAATTCAACAAATACCTTAAACCTTAAACTTTAAACCTTAAACTTATAAAAATATGAACAAATCAATCGTTGGAATCGGAAGTGCATTAGTCGATATTTTAACACGCATCGACAATGACGGCATACTTGAAGAATTAAACATACCAAAAGGTTCAATGCAGTTGGTTGACGAAAAATCATCAGCCGTAATAGAAAGCAAACTCACAGATTACGAAAGTTCGATGGCACCAGGCGGCTCAGCAGCGAACACAATTCACGGATTAGCCACATTAGGCATAGAAAGCGGTTTCATCTCTTATCTCGGCAAAGACGAAATCGGCAGATTCTTTGAAGAATCGATGAATTCAGCAGGAGTGAAGCCATTGGTATTCCATACCGACACCGCTTCAGGAACAGCACGCACCATCATCTCAGCCGACGGCGAACGCACTTTTGCGACAAACCTCGGCGCATCATTAGAACTCAACGAAAGCGTCATCACTCCAGAATTATTCAAAAACTGGGATTACTGCTACGTTGAAGGATATCTCATCGCAAACAAACCAGTTTTTACAAAAACCATCGCGACAGCAAAAGAATGCGGATGTAAAGTCGTTTTAGACCTCGCAAGCTTCAATGTTGTTGAAGACAACCGCGAATTCCTGAACGAATTGCTTCCACAAATCGACATCATTTTTGCTAACGAAGAAGAAGCCAAGGCATTGACACAAATGTCGGCAGAAGATTCATTACATTATATCGCCGACAAAGTTGAAATCGCAATCGTAAAAGTCGGAAAGAAAGGCTCATTGATAAAGAGAGGCGAAGAAGTTGTGACGATAGGCTGCAACAAAGTCGATGTTGTTGACACTACCGGCGCTGGCGACATGTATGCAGCAGGATTTTTATACGGACTCATCAACGGTTACGACTTAGAAAGATGCGGCACAATAGGCAATCATTTAGCAGAAAGCATCATTCAAGTGATAGGAGCGAAGATGGACGAAAACAGATGGAACGAATTCAGAAGACTTGCTAAGATTTGAATTAAGAACTAAGGCTGTTGGCTATTGAGCTAAGAACTTTTTTGCTATGAACTATGAGCTTTAAATATCAAGTAAAAATGCTCATTGCTCATAGTCCATTGCTCACAGCTTCAAGCCTTAAACTTTTCTCAATTTATTGTGATAAAAATACTTGTATTATTTAATTGAAATATGTATTTTTGCACTCCAAATTGGGGAATTACCAATTCTTAATTATTAAAGAATCAATTTAAGTATAAACATGAAAATATTCCAAACAGAAGACATCAGGAATGTTGCCCTCATTGGAGCAGCTAAATCCGGTAAGACAACGCTTGCTGAAAACATGGTTTTCGAAGGTAAGCTCATCAACAGAAAAGGCACTACAGAAGGTAAGAACACAGTATCTGACTACCGTCCAATCGAAACAGAACGCGGTATTTCTGTAAATGCTAGTTTGTTACACACAATCTACAACGACAAAAAAATCAACATTTTAGATACTCCAGGTTTTAGCGACTTCTCAGGCGACATCGTTGCTTGTTTAACAGCTGCTGACATGGCTGTATTCACAGTCAATGCTCAATCAGGTGTTGAAGCTACATCTGAAAATGCTTGGAAATATGCTACAAAGACAAACAAGCCTGTTGTGTTCTTCATGAACCAATTAGACCACAGCAACGCTAACTTCGACGATACAGTACGTCAATTAAGAGAATATTTCGGCGACAAAGTTACTCCAGTTCAATTCCCAGTTGCTACAGGTGAAGGTTTCAATTCAGTTATCGACCTCATCACAATGAAGATGTTAGTCTTCAAAAACGGCAACGGCGCTCCTGAAGTACAAGACATCCCTGCTAACCTCGCTGACAAAGCAGAAGAAATGCACGAACAACTTATCGAGCAAGCAGCTGCTGGCGACGACAGCCTCATGGAAAAATTCTTCGAAGAAGGTACACTTTCAGCTGAAGACATGGAAAAAGGTCTCCACCTCGGTATCATCAACCGTGAAATGTTCCCAGTATTATGCGGTGCTGCTAAATCAGGCGCTGGCGTAACTCGTCTCCTCGAGTTCCTCATCAACGCTTGCCCATCACCAGCTCACGTTCACGCAACAAAAGCTGCTAATGGAACAGAATTCCACAACAGCACAGAAGAAGCTCCAGCTATGTTCTTCTTCAAAATTTCTAACGAACAAAACGTTGGTGACGTTGCTATGGCACGTATCTACGGCGGTACAATCGCTGAATCACAAGACCTCGTTAACCCTCGTACAGGCAACAAAGAACGTATCTCTCAACTTTTAGTTTCTAATGGTAAAACTCGCGAAAGAGTTGAAAAAGCTTGCGCTGGTGACATCATTTCTACAATTAAATTGAAAGACGTTCGCGTTAACGACAGCTTAGTTGATGCTAAGATTTCTGACACAGCATTCGAAGGCGTTCCATTCCCATCACCAATCTTCTCAACAGCTATCAAAGCAGTTAACTCACAAGAAGACGAAAAATTAGGCGGCATCCTCGCTGACTACCACAAGATTGACCCAACAGTCATCACATCAATGTCTCGTGAGTTAAAACAAAATATCCTCCAATGCCAAGGTGAATATCACCTCAACACAATTAAATGGTATCTCGATAACGTACACAAAATCGCTGTTGAATTCGCAGCTCCTAAAGTTCCTTATCGCGAAACTATCACTAAGACAGCTAACGCTGACTACCGTCACAAGAAACAATCAGGTGGTTCAGGTCAATTCGGTGAAGTTCACATGAGATTAGCTCCTTACTATGAAGGCTACACAGACCCATCAGACCTCCAAGTTCGTGGTAAAGATGAATACGATCTCCCATGGGGCGGTAAACTCATCTTCTGCAACTGTATCGTTGGTGGTTCTATCGACGCTCGTTTCATGCCAGCTATCTTGAAAGGTATCAACGAACGTTTAGAAGAAGGTCCTCTTACAGGTTCTTACGCTCGTGACATCATCTGCTACATCTACGATGGTAAGATGCACCCAGTTGACTCAAACGAAATGGCATTTAAGATCGCAGGTCGTATGGCATTCTCAGCAGCATTTAAAAACGCTGGTCCTAAGATCATGGAACCTATCTACGACTTAACAGTTCGTATGCCAGAAGATATGATGGGTGCTGTTAATACAGACCTCCAAGGCCGTCGTGCTATCATCATGGGTATGGATGCTGACCGCAACTACCAAATCATCCGCGCAAGAGTTCCTCTCGCAGAAATGGATAGATATTCAACATCTTTGAGCTCTTTGACATCAGGTCGTGGTACATTCACAATGGAATACGCAGAATACGCTCAAGTTCCAACTGACGTTCAAACAAAACTCTTGAAAGCTTACGAAGAAAGCAAGAAAGACGAAGATTGATAAAATCTCCACTAAATACAAAAACTCCCGCGAAGAAATTCACGGGAGTTTTTTTATGTCCACGAAAATTTTATCCACTAAAAGACACGAATAAACACGAAAGTTTATCTGCGGCGAATGAACACGAAAAATATTGTCCACGAAACGACAAAAAAAACACTAAAAAATTATCCACAAAAAACACGAAATTTTGTCTGCGAATTTGTGCTAATATGACAAAATTATACACAAAATTTTGTTATAGAAAAAATATTTTCTGAAAATTCAATATAACAAAAAATATATGAATATGTCAGAAAACAAAAGAAAAGAACGCACATTATTTGTGTTTATGGAAGAGGTTTCATTAAATCTAAAATCCATAGGAAAAATTAGAACATTCGAAACTTACGAATCGTCATTAAACAGTTTTAAAAAGTTTCGCAACGGAAAAGATTTGACTTTAAGTAAAATCACATCCGATTTGATTATTGAATATGAAGCATTTTTAAAGGCAAAAGGCATTTCAAAAAACACTTCTTCTTTCTACATGCGCACTCTGCGTGCAGTATATAACAGAGCTGTGAATAAAGGTCTTACTCAACAAAAATATCCATTTAAATATGTTTATACTGGCATTGATAAAACACAGAAAAGAGCAATTACAATCAATGCGATAAAACATATCAAAAACCTTGACTTATCATCAGAAAAACAACTAGATTTTGCAAGAGATATGTTTATGTTCTCTTTTTATACAAGAGGAATGTCATTTGTTGACATGGCATATCTTCGTAAAAATGATTTAAAAAATGGAATATTGACATACAGACGACGCAAGACAAGTCAGCAACTGCATATAAAATGGGAAAACTGCATGCAGGATATTGTTAAAAAATATTATGATGAACAATCCGATTATCTATTACCTATTATTAATAATAATGTGGAGGAACGCAAACAATATATTTATTACGCCCATAATATTAATAGGTATTTGAAAAAAATAGGAGAAAGAATTGGATTATCGATACCATTAACCATGTATGTTGCGCGGCATTCATGGGCGAGTATTGCAAGAAGCAAAAATGTTCCATTATCGGTTATAAGTGATGGCTTGGGACACGACTCAGAATTAACGACACGAATCTATTTATCGACATTGGATAATGTAGAGATAGATAAGGCTAATAGAATGATTATGGGGCTGTTATAAAATTTATAAATAACATCTCTTTTCAAGAGAGTATAAT
>JAFOBJ010000076.1 GCA_017381865.1 Bacteroidales bacterium | reverse complement strand
GTATGGGAAAAAGATATTGAAAAACATTTCAATACGTCTTACAAAAGAATTCGGAAAAGGTTTCGACGAAAGAGGACTTCGCAGAATGTGTCAATTTTACAAGTGTTTTGAAATTCGGGCCGCACTGCGTCCCGAATTGAGCTGGACTCATTATCGCAGTTTAATAAAAATTGAAAACGAAGATGCTCGTATCTGGTATATGAACGAAGCTGCAAACTCTATGTGGTCAACACGACAATTAGATAGATTTAAAATTAGGTAAACTGACTCATCAAGATGTAGGTCAAATGGATAGTTATATAATGACATTTGACGCATTGAACCATGAATCTTACCACATCACACCCAAAGTCCATTATCTTAAACAAAAAAGCTGCCGTCATTATAACAGCAGCTCTTCATAAATTATGCATTATGAATTATGCATTATTTTCTTGGCTTAAGTCCTAAGATTTCTCTTGCTTCATCTGAAGTTGCTACTTCACGGCCGAGTTCTTTAGCAAGACGAACGACCTTAGCGACGAGTTCGCCGTTTGACTTAGCAAGGACACCTCTTGAGAGATATAAGTTGTCTTCGAAACCGACTCTTACGTTACCGCCCATCGCGATAGCTGCTGCTGCGATTGGGAAAGCATGACGGCCGATACCTGTCGCTGTCCATGTTGAACCAGCAGGGATTGCGTTGACCATCCAGCAGAGGTTAGCTACTGTAGCTGGTGTACAGCCTGGAACGCCGAGGACGAAGTTGAACTGCATTGGAGCAGCTGGCACTTCACCTTTACGAGCCATATTTAATATTGTGTCGATGTGACCCATCTCGAAGCATTCGTATTCTGGCTTGATGCCGCGTTCTAACATACGTTTGCCGAAAGCACGCATCGTTGGCATTGTGTTGTCGAAGATTTCGTCGCCGAAGTTACATGTACCGCAGTCCAATGTTGCCATTTCTGGAAGTGGGTTTGTGTCTGTTGACTGAAGACGTTCGTCTGGTGTCATACCAACAGCGCCGCCTGTTGAAGGAATCAAGATTACGTTAGGACAAGCCTTGTAGATAGCTTCTTCGCATTCTTGGAAACGAGCAGCGTTTTGTGTTGGAGTGCCGTCGTCGAAACGGACGTGAAGGTGAACGATAGCAGCGCCAGCGTCAACGGCTGACTTAGCTTCTCTCACGATTTCTTCCACTGTATAAGGAACAGCAGGGTTTTGTTCTTTAGTTACTTCTGCGCCGCAGATAGCAGCAGTGATGATGAGTTTTTCCATAGTGTATATTTTTATCTTTCAATTCTTTGACATTGTTTTGGAACTACGCATGTACCGCTAGCACGGCAAACGATGATTGGTTCTGGCAATACGTCAGCTGCTGAGTCAGAGATGTCTGGACGTGGGATGATGACTTTGCGTGCCACAAATTCCATCTTGCGTGAGGTGTTACCGATTTTTGTAACCCAGCCTTCTGCTTCGATATAGTCGCCAGCGTAAACTGGTGCTAAGAATTCGATATTGTCGTAAGCGCAGAAGAGACCTTCGTCGCCGTCTGTCATGATTAACAATTCTGTTGCAACATCGCCGAAGAGGTGAACCATGTGAGCACCATCAACCAAGTTACCGCCGTAGTGAGCGTCTTTTGCACTCATACGCAATCTGATAAGAGATCTATATTCTTTTTCCATTTTATATTTATTTTTGTTTGCTGCGAGCATTGAGCTTTGAGTTATGAGCTTTTTTCTTGCTCAATGCTCAAAGCTCACGGCTCATCGCATATATTAATTTCTTTTTATTTTACTTTGCCATGTGCTTTTAGCATTGAGTTATGAGTATCTTGCTCACGGCTCATAGCTCAAAGCTCATAGCCTATAAATTATTTTTCCAAATAAATTCCATCAACGAAGATACCAGAAGCGTGGATTTGTTCTGGTGCTATCTCGCCTTTCTTGACGAGTTTCTCAGCTTCAACTACGACGTAGTCGGCTGCCATTGCCATGAGAGGATTGAAGTTTTGTGATGTTCCGAGGAATACCATATTACCTTCTTCGTCCACGATGTTAGCGCGCAAGAATGCGATGTCAGCTTTAAGAGGTTTTTCAAGGATATAATCCTTACCATCGACGTTGACGATTTGTTTTCCGTCTTGAATCATTGTTCCCAAGCCTGTTGGAGTGAGCACTCCGCCGAGACCTGCGCCGTAAGCTCTGATACGTTCTGCGAGTGTGCCTTGTGGTACGTATTCAACTTCGAGAGTGCCGGCGTTCTTTTGAGCTGCGGTTTCTTTGTTGGTTCCTGTATGAGAAACGATAGCCTTTTTCACTTGATGGTTAGCGACGAGTTTGCCATGAGCCACGTTGTCGTAAGCTGTGTCGTTAGCGATGATTGTGAGGTCTTTAACGCCTTTTTCAACGATAGCGTCGATGATTTGGACTGCGCTGCCGACTCCGAGGAATCCAGCGAACATAATTGTCATGCCATCATGAACTTTTGCTACGGCTTCTTCTAATGATATCAGTTTATTCATATATGTTAAGTTTTATTAAATTCAAATTTTGCATTAACGTGCAAATATAATTTTTTTTCCTTAAAGTTTAACAATGTTTGAATAATATTTTGCAATGGACTTTTGGCTATTGGCTTTTGAACTAAGAACGAACTCTCCACTTTCAATTATGCATTATGAATTATGCATTATGAATTGAATTAGGGCGTTCCGGCTATCGCCGTCGGGCTTTCCGCTATATCTTTGCTCGCCATGTTTCCATCTCGCTTCTAAAAATCGGACCTCGGCACTTCGACAGGCTCAGTGACCTCGTTCCCGTCCCCGAAACTCGTCCCCGATATCCGCTCGCAAAGGATGCCGCTCCAATCCCTAACGCATCGGAGGCTACTAATACCAAGTCGCGAGCATTAAAGATAAAAAATCAATACCAAATAATTATTAGAAATCAGAAGACATCACCCCAAGAAGTTGTTCCTTTAATACTGGTAAATCGTTTTGAATTGTCTCCCATACCTTTTCTGGAGAAATAGTATAGTAACCATGAACCAAAACATGACGCATTTTTTCAATGACTTGCCAAGGGATTGATTGATGAGAACTCTTAAACTCATTGGTTAACATATAGGTAGCTATACGTCCTTTATCTCTAATTACCTCTCTCATAAATCAAGATTTTATCCTCATCGACTGTTTGTTGCGCAAATGGCAATAATGTTCCCTCTTCAACCAAATCTACTTTATGATTCAGCAAACCTTCCAACTTACAAATAATGTCAGCATAATTGAAAAGACTTATTTGGGCATCTTTGTCAAATGAAACCATTATATCAAAATCACTCTCATGTGTTTCTTCTCCACGTGAATAGGAACCGAACAACCATGCCTTTGCAATCGGAAGAGTCGCAAAATATCTTTGAATAATTGGAATAATTTTATTTACTGTTACACTATTCATAAAAGCGTTAAGATTACATCATTGCAAATATAACAATTTTCTTTTAGAATATGTTTATTTACAAAGTTTTTTTACACAATATCAAGATTTTCAATTCTAATCTTTCGCAAACATCGCTTCGTATTCCTTGTCATCTGGCGATGGCAAAAATTCAGCGTCGGAAACAGCGGTGAAGACATAAACAAGTTCTTTCTCGTTCTTGTCTTCGCGTATGTATTGTTTCTTGAATTTTGGTTTTATGCTACCCGATGTGATGTCGGAAATCTTACGTTTCAAGGTCTTCTCGGCTGTCTCGCCGAAGGCTATATGCCAACAGTATTTTCCTACTATTTCCTTGTTGGAGTTACTGACAACCAGATGCACTGCCGGATGCAAGACCTTATTACCATTATGTATCTGACAATGAAGCGCACGGCCGACTATGTTGCCTTGCTCGTTGACGAGCGGAAGGAAATCCGTTGGAGCGTCTTGGGATGTGAACTTTGGCTGTTGGCTATTGGCTGTTGAACTTTTGCAGGAATTTTCATTTGAAGCCACAGGAGTGACGTCTCTACAAGATACTCCTACATTTTCGTGTTCTATTCGTGTCAATTCGTGGACATCAGACGCTACTTCGATAAGCTCAGCAACCGAATCTGTGACAGCAGTGATGGTTGATATTGTTAATTTTTCATTTCTTTCAACAACCGCTTGTTGTCTTGTTGTCTTGTAGTCTTGTTGTCTTTCATTTCCTGAGTTCCCGAATTCCTGAATTCCTAAAAAAGTCGCTACTTCATGTATTTCAATCGTCTCTGTTCCTCGTGGCACTTTAATCTCGAATTTATCACCCTTCTTCTTCCCTATCAAGGCTTTGGCAATCGGAGAAATAAATGATATCAGTCCTTTGGAGGCATCGGCTTCATCAACGCCGACTATACGTATGGTCTTGTCGTTATATCTGACATACATTCCGAAACTCACTACATCGGGATTGGCTTTCGTGGCGTCAACTAAAACCGCTGTATTGATACGCTCTGCTAAAAGTCGCATCTTGGCGTCGAGATAGTTTTTGGTCACATAATTGGAGCCTGCGGCAGTCCATTCTTCCTTCAGACTTTCCATCTCGTCATGAAGAAGTCGCAGACCCTCGGGCGTCACATAATTCGTCACACCAGAAGGCAGAAACGCCCTCGGCAAAATCATAGGAACTTCCTCCTGATCGCCTTCTTTTACAAAACCGCGGCTCATGTTTGAGAGTCTAAGTTACTGAGTTGCTGAGTTACTAAGTTACTGAGATGCTGAGTATATCTTAGCAACTTAGCGACTTAGTATCTTAGCAACTTAATTAAACATCATTTCTACTTTGCCAATCTTAGTATCCACGCAGTCGTATGATGCTGCGAAGCTCATGATTGCGCTTAGGGTTCTCTTGCTTGGCTTCTCGTTGGCGTAAGTCTCGTTAAGAGTCTTTCTGATTTGGTTTTCTAATGTGTTCTCTGTTGTAAAATAAAGTGTAGATTTTATATCCATAGGCAAATTTAATTTTCATTATGCCTACTTAACGCAACAAAATCTCACTTTATTTTATCAATATCAAAAATTATTTAACGCAAGTGTTAAATTATAGTCTTTCGCCATCTTTCTCAGGTTGATGAGTGCGTAGCGCATTCTTCCTAAAGCTGTGTTAATGCTTACGTTAGTGGCGTCGGCAATCTCTTTGAACGACATGTCGGCATACATGCGCATATTCAAAACTTCCTTCTGTTCATCTGGCAAAAGGTCTATCATCTTACGCAAATCGCCATAGACTTGTTCCTCAATCATCTCGTCTTCTACAGAACGGTCGGTGTATTTCAGATTGTCGATGATGCTGTATTCATTATTGACAGAATCTGCCATCGGCAAACGATTTGACTTACGGAAATGGTCGATGACGAGGTTATGAGCGATACGCATCGCAAATTGTATGAACTTACCTTCTTCCTTATACGCACCAGCTTTGATGGTACGGATAATCTTTAAGAATGTGTCTTGGAAAATATCATCTGCAAGCTGTCTGTCTTTGACAAGCATTAAGATGTACGAAAAAACTTTATTCTGATGACGCTCAACTAACAATTCAAAACTAGCGACGTTACCATTTCTGTAACTTTCGACTAATTCTTTGTCATTTAATATTTCTAACATTTTATCTCTTATTTAAAATTAAGAGTAAAGTTTATTCGATAGAGCGTCTCCTATTTTTTAGTTATACAATAAATTTAAAATTCTTTCGAGAAAGTTCTGCAAATATAAAAAACTTTTTATTACGAACGAATATTTACATCTAACTTTTTTGCAAAAAAAATAATTTATCTAGAATTGGTCTGTCATTCGAATTGCTTGAAAATTAATACAACAAAAAAGCGATCTTTGTAAGACCGCTTATATAGTGTATGAAATATTAGATTTACAACATTGTCTTTAGTTATTGATAACCATCACAATGCTGCAGCGATTTTTCTTATTTTGGAAAGTCTCTCTGTAAAAGTCTTATCACTTTTTGCAATCTGCAGATTATAATCCATTTGCATTCCTATTAATATATGTGCAGGTATTCCCAATGCAGCTTCAAACAAAAGTGCAGTGTTTGCTGTAATTGGTCTGCGACAATTTAATATGTCGTTCATATTTTTGTATGGAATGCCAATCTGCTCAGCTAAAAGCTTTTGAGAAATGCCTCTGTATTCTATCTCTTCTTTGATTACATCACCAGGATGTGTCGGTTCAAAAGGCTCAAGATTGTTGGCAATCATTTTTGGGTCTATTCCTTTAACTGTAATCATAACTCAATTATTTATAATGGTTTGACAACTCTAATATATTACAAATGTAAACAATAGTTTCTGCGTCTTGGTTCGATACAACAAATTCAATACGATACTTATCGTTCACCCTTATTGAAGAAACTCCATTTTTATCACCTTTAAGAACTTCATAATTAAGAGAATTAAACAAGAAAAGTTCTTCAATTCTTTTGGTTCTTTTAAGCAAGTCAATACGTTTCTTGTATAGTTTTATAACTTCAGGCTGAAAGCGATGCTTTTTATCATCGCTCTTTCCTTTGGTATAAAGACTCTCTAAATATTCCTTATCGAAAGTAACAATCATTTCAATGTTTCTATTGTTTACAAATGCAAAGATAATATTTTTTCAATTATTTTCCTCTTTTTTTGAGGATTTTTTTAAAAAGTTTATTCTCATAATTATTATGACTATATTTCACATTCTAACATTTCATTATTATTCTTCCCATGTTATTATTCCAACATTTTTTTGTAAATTCGTAAACTTTTTTATCGGCGTAAAATTTTATTGAATTAATGAAGAAGTTAGAATATATCGACATACAAGGTGCAAGAGTTAACAACTTAAAAAACATCAGTTTAAGCATTCCTAAAAACAAATTCGTCGTCATAACGGGATTGTCTGGTTCTGGCAAGTCGTCATTGGCTTTCGACACTATTTATGCCGAAGGTCAGCGTCGTTATGTGGAGAGTCTGAGTGCTTACGCTCGTCAGTTTTTAGGTCGTATGACAAAACCCGATGTCGACCTCATCTCCGGTCTCTCTCCCGCCATCGCGATTGAGCAGAAAGTCAACTCGAGCAATCCTCGCTCGACGGTGGGAACAAGCACCGAGATTTATGAATATCTCAAGCTTCTTTATGCAAGAATCAGCCGCACCTTCTCTCCTATCTCAGGCGTCGAAGTGAAACGCCATCAAATCAACGACGTTATTGATTTCATCTTGGAACAAAAAGGTAGCGCCGTTTATATCTTGTCGCCGATAATAATTCCAGAAGGAAGAAAGACAGACGAACATCTCAACACTCTTCTTCAACAAGGTTTCAACCGTCTTCTCATCGACGATAAAATGGTCAGAATAGAGGAT
>JAFOBJ010000075.1 GCA_017381865.1 Bacteroidales bacterium | reverse complement strand
GTTTGACAGCAGGTACAGAATATTGTTTTGAAGTTTCAGCAGTTTATCCAACCGATGAAAGCGATGTAATTGAAGTCTGCGCTACAACAAAAGCTTCAGGTGAAGATGAAGGTGAAGATGATAATACCGGCAATGAAGGCGGTGATGATAATACTGGCAACGAAGGTGATGATAATACTGGCAATGAAGGCGGTGATGACAACACTGGTAACGAAGGTGGTGATGATAATACCGGCAATGAAGAAGGTGATGATAATGAAGAACCAGTAAAACCAGAAATTCCAAACGTAGTTGCTACAACAACAGAAACAACAGTTACATTAACTTGGGATGCTATCGAAGGTGCAACTAGCTACAATATCTATACACCAAAAAGTTTTGATAGCAATGTGTTAGGCTTAGCCGACACCACATACACATTTGAAGGTTTGACAGCAGGTAAAGAATACTGCTTCGAGGTTTCTGCAGTTTATCCAACAGACGAAAGCGATGCAGTTGAAGTCTGCGCTACAACAAAAACAGAAGGCGAAGACGATGGAGAAGACCCAGAATATCCAGAACCAACAACAGTTCCAGCAGCTCCAGTAATCAATGTTTATGCTGAAAACTCAGGCCTCATTGTTATAGAATGGGAAGCAGTCGAAACAGCTATGTTCTATTATGTTTATCATAAAGGCAAACTCGTCGGCGATGGTCAGGTTTTGGGAACAGAAGTAGAAATATTGGTTAATCCAGAAACTGAATATTGCTTCACAGTTACAGCTGTTAATACAATTGGCGAATCAGAACATTCAAATGAAGCTTGCGCTACAACACCAGCTGAAGGCGAAGACCCAGAAAATCCAGATAGCAATATCGAAGTCGCTGAAAATGACTTTGTAATCTATCCAAATCCGGTTAACGACAGACTTTATATTGAGACTCAGACATTGACTCAGACAATAGAGATTTACGATGTTTATGGAAGAATTCAGAATCTTAGCAACTCAGCAACTCAGCAACTCAGCAACTCAATTAACGTTGATAATTTGAACAGCGGAGTTTACTTCGTGAAAGTTGTTACAGAAAAGGGTGAAGTTGTAAAACGCTTTGTTAAGAAATAATTAGGCTATGAGCTATGAGCAGGTTGCTCGTAGCTCAAGCTCGCTACTCACAGCAAAAAATAAAAATAAATAAATTATATTAACAATTTAACACAAACGCTTATGAAAAAATTTTTATCTTTAATCGTTGTTTTGATGCTTGCTTTTGGTGCTAAAGCACAAAAAACAGCTGTTGATTTTAATTGTGTCAATGAATTTGGCCAACAAATTCATTTATACAATATCTTAGAAAACGGACAATATGCATTCTTGTATTTCTTCTTTACAGAGACAGAAGATCCTGAAGGTCAGTTTTCTCAAATTGTAGCTGAGACATATTACAATTATGGCGCAAATCAAGACGAAGTTTATTTTATTGGTATCGACCCAACAGGCGATAGTCTTACCGCTGATTCTTGGAGAATTGATTATCAAGTAGACTTCCCAATTATTCATAATTTTACAGATGGTAGCAATGTTCATGATATTTGCTCTGTTTATGGAGTGCAATTTTTTGCAACAATGAAACTTGTCGCTCCAGACCGTACAATCATCATCGATGATATTTGGCCAGTAGAATCAACACAACATCTTATTTCTGAAATCGACGCAGCTATTGCAAAACATAAAGGCAATAATAACGGTGAAGGCGTTGCTGAGTTTGAAAACAAATATGCTATTTATCCAAATCCTGCTTCTTCAGAAGTCAAGATTATTTCAAATGGCGATGCAAACGTGAAGATTTTTGATATGACAGGTCGCTGCGTGAAAGATGTCAATGTCGTTGAAGACGCAACAATAGATATCAAAGACTTAAATACAGGAGTTTACTTCGTTAACGTAAACGGTAAAGTTGAAAAACTTGTTGTGAAATAATTCATAATGCATAATTCATAATGCAAAATTAAAGGCTAAAGGAAATCTCCTTTAGCCTTTTGTATTTTGAGCTCACAGCTCAAGGCTCACAGCTATTAGCCTCTTGCTGCTAAAAGCAAATCTAACATCTTGATTGCAGAGTCGCTGATGACTGAGCCAGGTCCGAAGATAGCTGCTGCGCCAGCGTCGTACAAGAATTGATAATCTTGTGGAGGGATAACACCACCAACAACTACCATGATGTCTGGGCGACCTAATTTTTCGAGTTCTTCGATAACTTGAGGAACGAGAGTCTTGTGACCTGCTGCCAAACTTGAAACGCCGAGGATGTGAACGTCGTTTTCAACTGCTTGACGTGCTGATTCTGCTGGTGTTTGGAATAATGGTCCCATGTCAACGTCGAATCCTATGTCAGCGTAACCTGTTGCTACAACTTTAGCACCGCGGTCGTGACCGTCTTGACCCATCTTAGCGATCATGATACGAGGACGGCGTCCTTCGATCTTAGCAAATTCGTCAGCTTTAGCAACTGCTTCTGCGAATTTAGCATCACCTTTTGTTTCCATAGAATAAACTCCTGAGATTGTACGAATAACTGCTTTATAACGTCCTGCTACTTTTTCGCAAGCCATAGAGATTTCGCCTAATGTTGCGCGGCATTTAGCTGCT
>JAFOBJ010000074.1 GCA_017381865.1 Bacteroidales bacterium | reverse complement strand
GGATGGATGGACGACATCAGCCGTGGTCCGATTCCAACAACGGATTTCATCAAAGAACAGATTCGTCGCCTCGCTGAATATAAATTCAATTTCTTCAACCTTTATACAGAACATCTTTTCAAACTCGACGAATATCCAGACATCGCTCCTACCGATGGTCTCACCGCTGAAGAAATCAAGGAACTGACAGAATACGCAAAAGATTATTATATCGAATTCATCGGCAACCAACAATGTTTCGCTCATGCCGAAAAGACTCTCGACAATCCTTTCTATGACGACATCAGAGACACTCGTTTCAACTTCAACCCTGGCGTTGAGGAGACTTACGAGTTTTTAGAGACATTACTCGGCGAAACAGCACAAGCTTACGAGTCGAAATATTTCAACATCAACTGCGATGAGACAGAAGGGCTCGGCAACGGAAAAGCTAAATCATATGTCGACAGCCTCGGCTCAGAAAACGCCTACTGCCAACATATAAATAAGGTATATGACATCTTACAGAAATACGACAAAGAAGTCATGATGTGGGGCGACATCCTCGCAAAGAATCCTGAGATGATAAAACAACTTCCGGAAGACATCCAATTCATCGTATGGAGTTACGGCGGTCGTGACAGCTTCGACGAGATGATTGCGCCTTTCAAAAACTCAGGTCACACTTTCTGGATTGCTCCTGGCGCAAGCTGCTGGGCATCGAGTTTCCCATACATCGACAACTACATAAAGAACATAGCACACTTCAACCGCGACGGCTACAAAAACGGAGCAAAAGGCGTCATCAACACTGCTTGGGACGACTACGGCGAGACAATGTTCAACTCAACATGGCACGCAATGGTGTGGTGCGCAGAAACAAGCTGGAACACACTGAAGACAAACGACGAAGCCGAGAGAATTGAAAGAGAAAATATTTTCAACAAGAATTTTGAGATTCAATATTTTAAAGATAACAGTCTTTATTCACAAGCTGGTAGAGACGTCACTCCTGTGGCGTCTGAATGCAATCAGCCAACAGCAATCAGTCATCTCTACGAATTGAACAAATTGATTGACGAGAGCGACATGACAAACCTGATGAACTTCACGGTTCTCAATGCTCCACTTTTAGAGTTCTATCCTTCACAATTAGATTCAGCAGCGATAGCTAAAAACGAAAGAGAGAAACAACAGTCATTCGAGATTTATCAGAAACTTTTGAAAGACAGACAAGAAGTAAACGCCAATACCGAAATCATCGACGCTGCGATATTGGCAGCTTACAGAGCATACATCGTGACATTGAAAAACGAGTTGAGAGTCAATCTTTATAAGACGATGCTCAACCCTACTGAAAAAAACGTCGCATTTACAAAAAATATGTCAGAACAATTTTTGGACTCTTTACATTGCTTGAAGAAAAGATTCGTCAAAGCATGGGACATGGAGTCACGTTCTTACTATAGAAACGTCTTCACCGAACGTTATGACAAAATCGCAAAAGACGTTTTGAATGCAGGAAACGTTGTTTTTATAGAGACTACAAGACCACAAGACTACAAGACTACAAGTCAAGGTCAACAGACTTTGGTTTCATTGAAAACCATCTTTAACGATAGGGATATTTACTACACAACAGATGGCAGTACTCCTGACAAGAACAGCAAGGTTTACACTGAACCTTTCGCTATTGAGCGTTCTTGCATAGTAAAGGCTGTTTGTTTTGAAGACAACAGAGAGACCATCGTCAATGAGAAATATATCCTTTATCATAAAGGTATGGGACATTTCAGAAAATTGAATACCGTCGCTGGTAACTACAGACCAGAATATTCTGGTGGCAGTGAAGACGCTTTGCTCAACGGCGCTGTAGGAACTAACAACTACAAAGACGGTAACTGGCAAGGATTCTACGGCACCGACTGCGACCTTGAACTCGACTTCGGCAAGAAAGAAAAACTCAGTTCACTAAAGATAAACTTCAACACTAATCCTTACGACTGGATTTTATTACCTAAGAAAATGTCGGTTTATGTCTCAAATAACGGAACTAATTACACATTATTCAAAACATTTGAAATAAGCGAAAACGTTGACACTTCAAAGACCAATATCGTCACAAAGAAATTCGATATAAGCGGACTGAACAGCAGATTCGTAAGAATCGTCGTTGAAACTCCTGGCTTGATTCCAGAAGGACTTCCAGGATATAACAATCCGTCATGGATGTTTATGGATGAAATCGTGGTGGAATGACCTTTGACTGTTGAACTAAGACTATTGAACTTTACTTTATAATGAAATTAAAAGCATTATTCATATTATTGGCGATATTGTTGGTTACAAAAATATCTTTAGGACAGATGCCAATAGTCAATGGCCAACAGCTAACAACTAAATCATCTGGTTTCTACGCCAAGGCATCCGCAAATATCGCATATCCGATTCCTGGAATCATCGGTTCGGTAGGTTATGAGTTCAACAAGCATTTCGCAATAGGCATCGGCGGAGGTATTATTTCAGCAGCTTTCTATGACATTTGCTTTCCGATTAGCCTTGAAATCAGCGGTGACATAACAAAAAAGAATATCATAGGAAACGCTACTCTTTGCTATAGCATCGAACCTATGATATTACCTGGCACTAATTTATATTATGTCTTGCCCAAAATCGGATTAAGAAATGACAACTGCCATTTTTATATTACCGTAATGGGAGTCAATTTTGGATATCGTTTTGGTTTAAAGACCACAAGACTATAAGACTACAAGACCACAAGCAAATAGGGTATAATTGCCAAAAATGGTTGGTAAAATCAATATAACCCATTAGTACATAGATAAATATAATAACTTTGATGAAAACGTTTTCATCAAAGTTATTATTTTATGTCAGAATCATAGCCCTGTAAGGGCGTCAGATTAT
>JAFOBJ010000073.1 GCA_017381865.1 Bacteroidales bacterium | reverse complement strand
TCTTTGACTGCTTCCATAGGAATGAAATCATATATTTCTTTCTTTTTATATTTATATACAGGATTAATTCGACAAACTTTCTTATCCCCAATCGCTTTCACTTCCCATCCAATTGGCACTTTGCCGAATTTCTCATCTTCGTAGAACTCTTCTTCTGTTCTAAATGTGCCGTCGGGTTTCATTCTGCCAGTGAGAAGGTTCTGCATCAGACTTTTCTTTAACTTCTCAGCTGCGTCTATACTCTTCTTTACACTCTCTATCGCTTCATCAACTGATGATAAAATGTTAGCAATGGAAGCTTGTTCAGTTTTCTTTGGGAATCTAATTTTTAAACTTTTAAAATCGTTTAATGACAATGTATATCTAATACCACTTCCTGATGCTCTTGATACAAAATGTTTTTGAACTTCATCGGAGTTAAGCAAATAAGATATGAAATTCATATCAAATTTAGATTTGTCATTCAACCTATATCTAATCAGATGATAACTATATACACAATCAGGCATTTCTTCCATTATAATACCAGCATGACCTATATCTATTGGTTTTTCCGATGATGGTGTAAACAAAATATCTCCAACCAACAAATTAGCTTCTTTTTTTTCTCTTTCTTTTGCAGTAACTTCCTGATAATTATTATTAAAATATATTTGCCAATGTTTATATACATCCATATAATTAATAAGATATACAGGATGTTCATCTATATTAGAAAGCTTATTAACACCTGCGCCTTTAAACCATCCTATTTCATTTAATGATATTTCTTTCCAACCTTCAACCATCTCACTTTCCTCCGTTCAAAGTTTTCAAAAGTTCGTTCAGGGTGTTCATAGCCGTGTTTTCTTCATTCATGGCTTGCTGGAAATCGGCAATGGCTTGCTTCAGGTCTATCAGTTCTTCAGGCTCGAAAGTATCTACATATCGTGGTATGTTGAGATTGAATTCGTTTTCCTCAATCTCCTCCATGTCAACAATGGAGAAATAGCGTTTGCGCAAGTCGGCATCGGCAAGCATATTAATCAATTCAACTTCCACATCGTCGATAGCGTTGCGTTTCTTATCGGCTTTTTCATTAGCCGCATCTATCTTAACTTGCTTGTCGTTCTGCAGTTTGTCTAAAGCTTTCTTCGCCGTATCCTTACTTTTCAAATCACCAGCAGTAGGTTTCTTGTTGTCGGATAGTTTCTCTTCAATATTTTTTATCGCATTTGCCAAACGATTAGCAGCATGCTTTATATCTTCGTTATAATTATTTTCAATCTCAGAGAGTTCAAAATCAAGATCTTCTTGTATATCATTTCTCAAGCGTTCCTTCTGTTGCGTAATCCATTTCTGCGCTTTGCCTGCATCGCCCCAGCTCTCTAAAATAGTGGAGATACGCAAGATATCGTGCGGTTCAAGGACATTCATATTAGCCTCTTCGCGGTACCAACCTTCTTTTGCAGCGTAAATCATAAGCACCTTGTCCTTACGTTCTTCAGGTTTGTTTTTATCGAAGAAGATAATTGCGCCTGGTATTGTTGTTCCGTAGAAAAGGTTGCTTGGCAGCACTACGATAGCGTCAATTATGTTTTTATGTTCAGTGAAGTCGATGCCTTGCAGGAATCCGCGGCGTATTGTATATTCCACATCAGCCTTACGGTTTTGACCGTCTTCTTCCTCAGTCTTTTCAGGCTGTCCTCGGAAGAGCACGCCTTGAGGACAAACGACGCCGGCTTTTCCGTTCTCGTCGAGAGAGGCAATGATATGTTGCAAGAAAGCGAAATCGCCGTTGCTATAAGGAGGTATGCCATAGACGAGACGGTTATAGGTATCGGTGAAAGTGTTCTTATATTCTAATTGCGGAGTGCCATCTTTTTTGTTCACAGCCTTGCCTTTCTTGTCTTTCTTAGGTTCGCCGTTCTGCGCCCAGTTTTCTAAAGAGAAAGGAAAGTTTGCCATCACCTTGTTGAAAGTCCTAATCTCCAACTCGTTTTTCTCGTTTTTAAACTTAGGGTCTCTGATGGTGTCGCCCTGCTCGATGCGAGCATCCAATCCATGCAGAATCATATTGATGTTACAAATAGCCCATGTATTCCAGACTAATTCCTGTCCGAAGAGACGGAGACCTTTCTGAGTTCCGTAGTTGGCTTTAGCATATTTGGCAGAGTTCAGGAGGAAACCACCAGAGCCACAGGTCGGGTCATATACAGTCTCGCCTTTCTGCGGTTTGAGATAACGCACAATGATATCGACGACTTCCTGCGGAGTATAGAATTGCCCAGCCATGGTACCACCTTTATTTTCATCGGCGAAACGTTTGATGAGATATTCGTAAGCATCACCGAGCACATCAACGCTAGCATTACGATTGCTCAAGTCAACAGCATCAAGATAACTGACCAGATTAGAAAGCACTTCTGGGTTCAGTTTCTTGCCGCCGGAGCCATCAGGAGCAGCTTCGTTCCAACGAACAGTATTGATGATTCCTTTCAAGATATATTTACCGTTAGCGTCAATATTCTTGTCAGCGATAGCGTTGACAGCCTCGTTAAGTTTCTCGTTTTTCTTGTCGATAGAAGCCTTACGTACATCCTCCCAAAAGCAGCCATCAGGAATGACGAAGTCGTGCATCTTTTTAGTGATGACATTCAATTCTCTTTCAGAAGGTTCTCTGTTATTTTCCTTTACAAATTTCTGTTTTACGTTTTCTATTTCCCACAGATAATTATCAGAAAGACGTTTAAAAAACAATAATGAAAGTATATATGACTTATAATCTTCAACTTTATCACGGAGAATGTCAGCCATTCCAAAGAGGATGCTGCCCAAAGCTTGTTTTGTTATCATAGATAAATCTTAATAAATATTAACATTACAAATATATTAAGAAAAAAGATAAAGACAGAACAAATGTTAATAAAAATTAAGAAAATATTCCTTTTTCCAACAACACTCAAAAAGCTCTTAATCAATATCGGATTTGAGGAACTGAGGAATTAAGGAACTAAGGAAATTAAATTTCATTCCTAACTCCTAACTAAAACTTGTTGACTTGTGGTCTTGTAGTCTTGTTGACTTTAAAAAACCTCTCGCAAAGACGCAGAGAATGCAGAGGAATTAAGGAACTGAGGATCTGAGGAACTAAGGATTTGAGGAATTGAGGAATTGAGGGAATTAAATTTCATTCCTAACACCATGAACAAAGTCTGTTGTCCGTTGACAGCTCATAGCTCACGGCTCATAGCTCAGAGCCTTAGCTCAATGGTTAATAATCCTTAACATCATTTCTTAATATTTCCATGATTTTATGTTAAAAATTGTTAAAAGCGAAATATTTCCTTTGCAAACGCTTGACAAAAGGATGAGACGGTTGTAGTTTTGTGGAACCAAAATTTAGAAATCATGGAAAAGAAAAACAATAATCCTATCAATAATAATTTTATTGATGATGTAAAAGTCATAATCGATAATGCTCGGCAGAATGCCGTCAGAAGCGTTGATTTTTGTCGTGTACAAATGTATTGGAACATCGGCAAACGAATCTTCGAAGAGGAACAAGAAGGGAAAGATAGAGCTGATTATGGTTCTTATCTGATTAAGAATCTTGCGAATAACTTAATCCCAGAATATGGCAAAGGTTTTTCTGTCAGGCAGCTAGAACGAAGTCGTCAGTTTTACAGGCTCTACCCGATTGCGTCCGCACTGCGGACGCAATTGAACTGGAATCAATACAAACAACTCATTTCTATATCCGACCCTGACAAAAGAGAGTATTACGAATTGGAATCTGTCAACAACGGATGGAACGGCAGAGAGACAGAAAGACAAATCAACTCTCAACTTTATGAGCGGTTGTTGCTAAGTAACGATAAAGAAAGTATTTTGGCTGTCGCTCGAAAAGAACGGATTCCTCAAACAGCACAGGAAATCATAAAAGAACCGATGGTATTGGAATTCTTAGGCTTAGAACGTAAAGCTGAATATTACGAAAAAGATTTGGAAAATGCGATTATCTCCCATATCGCTGATTTTCTCTTGGAGATGGGGAATGGTTTTTCTTTCGTAGCTCGACAGAAGAGAATCTTGCTCGAAGACGATGAATTCTTCATAGACTTGGTTTTCTATAATCGTCTATTACGTTGCTTTGTAATTGTCGAATTGAAAAACGACAGATTATCTCATCAAGATTTAGGACAATTGCAGATGTATGTAAACTACTACGACAGATGCGAGAAGCTGCCAGAAGAGAATCCAACAATCGGCATCTTACTTGGAACATCCAAAAACGATACTGTTGTAAAGATGACTCTTCCTGAAGATAACAAAACCATCTTGGCTAACGAATATCAATTATATCTTCCAACAAAATCGCAGTTAATCAAGGAAATAAATAAGATTAAAACAACAATCGAAGAGGGAAATCATTAAAAAATCACCACTTTTGCAGCATTAACCAAAATTTAGAAATCATGGAAAAGAAAGAAGATTCCAATCTTATAATATCGCAGTATGTTCTTGCGGTAAAAGAAATCAAGAATGCTATTATCGACAGTCGTTATCGTGCGGCAAGGTCTGTCAACAAGGAGGTGCTGGAATTAAATTACAGTATTGGTAGGTTCATATCCCAAAACAGCAGAAATGCGCAATGGGGTTCAAATGCTATTGCTGTTATATCCAAGATGCTTCAGCAAGAGTTGCCTGGTCTTAGAGGTTATTCTGAAGCCAGCATAAAAATGATGAGGATTTTTTATGAAGAATGGTGCATTCTGTTCGAAAATCGTCAATTGGCAATTGACGATTTTAATAACAATTTAGCTAACGAGATATTAGACAACAAAATAACAGTCAATAAATTTTCAACAGAAAAAATATCTGAGTCAGATTTGTCTTGCTTTTTAAATGTTGGTTTCACTAATCACTATATAATTTTAACTAAAACAAAATGTTTAGAAGAACGGCTGTTTTACATCCGACGTTGCGCTAAAGAGTTCTGGAATGTCGAAACGACTAAGTATCATCTAAAAGAAGACCTTTATCATAAAGAAGGTAGCATACAACAGACTAACTTCGATAAAACATTAGAAGAGCCTGATTTTAAACAACGTGCTTTGGAATCGTTCAAAGAGGAATATCATCTTGATTTTATCAATAATGATGATATGAACGAAAGGATTATCGAACAAAAAGTCGTACAGAATATCAAGAAGTTCATCATGGCATTCGGTCCGGAATTTTCTTTTATGGGAAATCAATATCGCTTGGAAGTATCTGGTCAGGAATTCTTTATAGACTTGTTATTCTTCTCTCGTCGTCTTAAATGTCTTGTCGCTTTTGAATTGAAACGCGGCGAGTTCAAACCTGAATATACTGGAAAAATGAATTTTTATCTTGCTGCTTTAGATAAATATGTAAAGTTACCTGACGAGAATCCTTCAATTGGTATCATCTTGTGTAAAAGCAAAAACGAAGAAATTGTAGAACTATCTTTTTCAGACACTTCAAAACCAATGGGTGTTTCAACGTATAGAACTTCTCAGGAACTACCTGAACATTTTAGAAAGGCGTTGCCAAATATTGAGGATTTGAAAAGATTGTTATAATAACATTTTGATATTATTATAATCAATCTCAGATTTAAGGAACTGAGGATCTAAGGAACTAAGGATTTGAGGAAATTAAAATTCACTCCTAACTAAAACTTGTGGTCTTGTAGTCTTGTGGTCTTGTTGACTTAAAAAACCTCTCGCAAAGACGCAGAGAACGCAGAGGAATTGCCTTCGACAGGCTCAGGCACCGTGAACAAAGTCTGTTGACTGTTGACAGCTCAAAGCTCACGGCTCATAGCCTTAGCTCAATGGTTAACAAATCTTAACATCATTTCTTAACATTTCACTGATTTTATGTTAAAAATTGTTAAAAGCGAAATATTTCCTTTGCAAACGCTTGACAAAAGGATGATAGCATTGTAGATTTGCAGAACCAAAATTTATGTACGATGACTACTTTAATTAAAATTGACGGCGATTACGCCGAATGGATTAGAAATCTAAGTTTACGTTTCAAACAGAGTCAGATTAAGGCTGCTATTAAAGTCAATAGTGAAATGTTGAGATTTTACTTTTCACTTGGTGCTGATATCGTTAATAAGAAAGCTGAAAGCCGTTGGGGTGACGGTTTCTTCAAAAATCTGAGTAAAGATTTACAAAACGAATTGCCTGGTGTAAGAGGGTTTTCTGTGAAGAATTTATACTATATGAAAGAGATGTATCTTCTTTATAGAGATTGGGTTGAAAAATTCCCACAAGATGTGGGAAAAATAGCCAATGACAATCCAGATGATTTGTTCTCAATATCCTGGAGCCATCATCGTTTCATTATCGACAAATGTAAAAAAGATACAGACAAGGCTCTTTTCTATGTAAGAAAAACTCTTGAGAATAATTGGTCTCGGAATGTTTTGTTAAACTTCCTAGATACTGGTTTATACGAACGACAAGGTAAAGCTGTTAGTAATTTCAAAAGCACTTTGCCTGAAGTCAATAGCGATTTGGCTCAGCAACTGATAAAAGATCCTTATTGTTTCGATTTTGCCAGACTTACGGAGCGTTATAACGAAAAAGAATTAAAAGATGCTCTTATTAAAAACATTGAGAATTTTCTCATAGAATTAGGTAATGGCTTTG
>JAFOBJ010000072.1 GCA_017381865.1 Bacteroidales bacterium | reverse complement strand
TGTTCTACAGAAGCGAGAGCTTGAACATAACCGAGACCGCAGTGGTGATTGGTGAGCAACAATCCGTTAGGAGAGATGAGTTCACCTGTACAACCATTAGCGAATTGTACGATAGCGTCTTTCAAACTTGGTTGGTTGAGGTTGAAAATTTGTTCGGCTGTGAGTTGGCAACCGAGTTGTTGCATTTCATACAAACTTTGATTACTTAAATTGTAAGGCAACCACATGCCTTCATCAGCTTTCAACTGCATATTGAGAACAGTCAAAAGAGCAAAAATACTTAACAAAAATTTTTTCATGTGAATTGTATTGATTTTAATGAATTTCGATTTTTCATTTGTTTTGCAAATATAGTCAAAAAACATTAAAATTTATATTCGTTATTTTTTAAAAAATATATATTTTTGTTGCTCAATTTTCAAACATTATAAAATAAAAAACAATGAGTGGCTTTTTCGGAGTAGTATCAAAGAGAACATGCGTTTCGGATCTTTTCTATGGTACTGATTATCATTCACATCTCGGCACAAAACGTGCCGGTCTTGCAACAGTAGAAGACGGTAAATTCTATCGTTCAATTCACAACATCGAAGGTTCATATTTCAGAACAAAATTCGATTCTGAACTCGCCAAGTTCCATGGCAATATGGGTATTGGTGTTATCAGCGACACTGACGCACAGCCTATAATCGTCAACTCGCACCTCGGTCGATTCGCTATCGTTACTGTAGCACGAATCAATAATTTGAAAGAACTTGAAAAAGAATGTCTCGACAACAAACAGCATTTCGCTGAATTGAGCGGCGGCGACACTAACCCAACTGAATTGGTCGCACTTCTCATTACTCAGGGCAAGGACTTCGTCGACGGCATTCAAAATGTCTTCAACAAAATAAAAGGTTCATGCTCAATGTTGATACTCACACCGGAAGGTATCATTGCAGCCCGCGACCGTTATGGCCGTACTCCAATAGTAATAGGTAAAGATGACGAAGGTTATGTACTTGCTACTGAAAGTCATAGCTACGTTAATATGGATTACAAGACAGACAGATGGATTGGTCCAGGCGAAATCGTAAAGGTAACTCCAGAAGGTTATACACAGCTTCTCGCTCCTAATAAAAAATGCCAGATTTGTTCTTTCATGTGGATTTATTATGGCTATCCTGCAGCAGCTTACGACGACATCTTCGTTGAAAATATGAGATATAACGGTGGCTATGCAATGGGTAAAATCGACGATGTTGATGTCGATTACGTAGCTCCAATCCCAGACTCAGGCATCGGCATGGCAATCGGTTATTCTAACGGTAAACAAATTCCTTACGTACGCAGCGTGGTGAAATATACTCCAACATGGTCACGTAGCTTCATGCCTTTCACACAAGAAGAAAGAGAACATGTGGCTAAGATGAAACTCATCACCAACGCCTCATTGTTAAAAGACAAGAAAGTCGTTTTCTGCGACGACTCTATCGTTCGTGGAACACAACTTCGCGACAACGTCAAGATGTTGTATGAATGCGGTGCTAAAGAAGTACACATCAGAATCAGCTGTCCTCCATTGTTATACGGCTGTCCATTCCTCAACTTCTCCAACTCAAAGACCGATATGGAATTGATTACACGCCGTTGCATCAAAGAGCTGGAAGGCGACGCATACAAAAATTTGGAATATTACTGCGACCACACCACAAAACAATATGCAAATCTCGTTGAGATGTTACGCAAACATATCGGCGTTGATTCATTAAAATTCAACACAATAGACATTATCAGAGACGCCATCGGACTTCCAAAAGACACAATCTGTACACACTGTTTCGATGGAACAAGTTATGGACATAAATAAGACTACAAGTCAACATGACTACAAGACTACAAGCAGAGACGTCACTTTGAAGTGGCGTCTTTTTTTTGTTTTTTTGTGATATAATACTAAACTTTTTTTGTAAGTTTGTGGAATCAAAAATGTATAATCTATAAAAATAAAAATATGGCAAAAAACAGACTTATAGGCGATTATCCAGTTATCGGTATCCGCCCAACTATCGACGGTCGTCGTGGTGCTCTTAAAGTTCGCGAATCTCTTGAAGATCAAACTATGAACATGGCAAAAGCTGCCGCTAAACTCTTTGAAGAAAACTTGAAATACTCTAATGGCGAACCTGTTAAAGTCGTTATCGCTGACACTACAATAGGACGCGTTGCAGAAGCTGCTGCTTGTGCTAACAAATTCAAGAAATAAGGTGTCGATATAACATTGACAGTGACACCTTGCTGGTGCTATGGCGCTGAGACAATGGATATGGACCCAATGACAATCAAAGGCGTTTGGGGATTCAACGGAACAGAACGTCCAGGTGCTGTTTATTTAGCATCAGTTCTCGCTACACACGCTCAAAAAGGCTTGCCAGCTTTCGGTATCTATGGTCATGACGTACAAAACGCTGATGACACATCAATACCAGCCGACGTACAAGAGAAACTCTTACGTTTCGCTCGCGCTGCTGTCGCTGCTGCATCAATGCGTGGCAAGTCATACCTCCAAATCGGTTCTATCTGTATGGGTATCGGCGGCTCAATCATCGACCCTAACTTCATTGAAGAATATCTCGGAATGCGCGTTGAGTCAGTCGACGAAGTGGAAATCATCCGCCGCATGACTAACGAAATTTATGATAAAAACGAATACGAAAAAGCTCTCGCTTGGACTAAAGCTAAATGTATTGAAGGTTTAGACAAAAATCCAGAATATCTTAAGAAGACAGCTGCAGAGAAAGAAGAGATGTGGGAATTCGTCGTTAAGATGATGGTCATCATCAAAGACATGATGAACGGCAACCCTAACCTCCCAGAAGGCTGCGAAGAAGAAATGGTAGGTCACAACGCCATCGCTGCTGGTTTCCAAGGCCAACGTCAATGGACCGACTTCTATCCTAACGGCGACTTCGCTGAGTCAATGCTTAACTCATCATTCGACTGGAACGGCGCACGCGAACCTTATATCCTCGCAACAGAAAACGACGTCCTCAACGGCATCGGAATGTTATTCATGAAACTGTTGACAAACCGTCCACAGATGTTCGCTGACGTCCGTACTTACTGGAGCCCTGAAGCTGTGAAAGGTGCAACAGGCTACGAGCTCGAAGGCGTTGCTCAACAATCAGGCGGTATCATCCACCTTATTAATTCAGGTGCTTGCTGCGTCGACGCTTCTGGCGTTTGTAAAGACGAAAACGGTAACAACGTAATGAAACAATGGTGGGATGTAACAGAAGCCGACCAAGACGCAATGATGAACGCCACAGAATGGTGCTCTGCTGACTACGGTTATTTCCGTGGTGGCGGCTACTCATCACGCTTCGAGACAAAAGCTGAGATGCCTGTCACAATGATTCGCCTCAACCTCGTCAAAGGCCTCGGACCATGTATCCAAATTGCAGAAGGCTGGACAGTCAACCTCCCAGAAAAAGTTTCTGACACATTATGGAAACGCACCGACTACACATGGCCTTGCACATGGTTCGCTCCACGCACAACAGGTAAAGGCGCATTCACAACAGCTTACGAAGTGATGAACAACTGGGGCGCAAACCACGGAGCTATCAGCTACGGCCACATCGGCGCAGACCTCATCACTTTATGTTCAATGTTACGCATCCCTGTATCAATGCACAACGTGCCAGAAGAAAAAATCTTCCGTCCTTCAGTATGGAACGCTTTCGGCATGGATAAAGAAGGTCAAGACTTCAGAGCTTGCGCTAACTTCGGACCAATGTATAAATAATTAGTGTAGAGTTCATAGTTAATAGTTAATGGTTCATAGTCAGTTGATAGGCTAATAGTTTTTAAGTAACTATAATACTTTAAACTCTCAACTACAAAACTACTATTAACTATTAACTATTAACTTTAACAAAAATGAGTATCATAGACGAAAAACATTATACTGAATTTCTGAAACAAGCTCATCGTTATGGTGATTCAAAGTTGACTTTATGTAGCAGCGGCAATCTCTCATGGCGCATTGACGATAACCTCGCTCTCGTTTCAGGAACAGGCTCTTGGGTGCCAACCTTAAAAGAAGAAAACATCTCTCTCTGCAATATTGAGACTGGCGAATTCCTCAATGGCGTGAAGCCTTCAATGGAAAGCACATTCCACCTCGGAATCATGCGCCAACGTCCTGAAGTCAACGTGGTGTTCCACTTCCAATCGGAATACGCCACAGCGATAGCTTGCATGAAAGAAAAACCAACAAACTTCAACGTCACTGCTGAGATTCCAATCCACGTCGGAAGAGAAATTCCTGTTATTCCTTATTACAGACCAGGTTCTCCAGAATTGGCAAAAGCTGTTCTTGAAGCGATGAAAGACCATAACTCATGTCTCATGACAAACCACGGTCAGGTGGTATGCGGCAAAAACTTCGACGAAGTATTCGAACGCGCCACATTCTTCGAAATGGCATGCAGAATAATTGTACAATCTGGCGGAAATTATTCAACATTGACACAAGAAGAAATTGAAGATTTAGACGTTTACGTTTTAGGTAAGAAAAAATAATATGAAAAGATATTTAGCAGCAGACTTCGGTGCTGGCAGCGGTCGTGTCATCGTTGGAACTCCATCGACAGAAGGAATACAATTAGAAGAAATACATCGTTTTGAAAATAATCAAAAGATGATTGACGGTCATCTCAGATGGGATTTCGAGGCCCTTTTCAATGAGTTGAAGACTGGATTGAAAAAAGCCTTTGCCAAGTATGGCAATGAGATTGAAAGCATCGGCGTCGACACTTGGGGCGTCGACTACGGACTTCTTGACGAAGATGGGAAACTTATTTCCACACCAATATGTTATCGCGACGACAGAACCAAAGGAATGTTAGAACTAGCATTCCAGAAACTTCCAAAAGAAGAATATTTTAAACTCGCTGCTAATCAATTCATGGAAATAAACACGGCGTTTCAGTTATTGAGCGCCACTGTAGAGACGTCACCCTGTGGCGTCTCAGAATTGCAACATGCCGAGAAATTATTATTCATGCCAGATTTGTTCAACTATTTCCTCACAGGAAAATGTTATAACGAATTCACCATTTCATCGACATCGCAGTTAATGAACTCGCTGACACATCAGTGGGACGACGTCATCTTTGAAAGATTAGGTTTGCCTAAACACTTGATGCAGGAAATCATTTATCCTGGCACTGTGATAGGACGACTCAGCGATGAGCTCGCCGAAGAAGTCGGCGGTAACCTCAATGTCGTCGCTGTCGGCTCGCACGACACCGCTAGCGCCGTCGCCTCCATCAGCGACACCAACAACGACTGGGCTTTCATCAGCTCCGGCACATGGTCGCTCATGGGAACACCGACAAAAGAACCTATCATCTCAAAAGAAGCCCTCGAATCTGACTTCACCAACGAAGGCATGACAGACGGAAGAATACGTTTCCTCAAAAACATCACCGGACTCTGGCTAATACAACAGCTCGTCAAAGAATGGGAAAGCGAAGGCTACAAATGCGACTATTCTGAGTTGGTAAAAGAAGCTGAGCAGTCAACATTATCTTCATCATTCAATGTCGACGACGCTCGTTTCATGAATCCTGAGAAAATGTCTGACGCAATAATATCATATCTCAAAGAAAATAATGAAGAACTTCCTGTCACAAAGGGCGACTTCATGAGATGTATCTGCACCTCTTTAGCCAAGAAATATGCTGAAGTCAAGACACAGATGGAACGCTGCACCAACAAGAAAATCAACAAGATTTACATCGTTGGCGGCGGTTCCAGAAATCAGCTGCTTAACAAACTCACCGCAGAACACACAGGTTGCGAGGTTATAAGAGGCGAAGTCGAAGCCACCGCAATGGGAAATATTTTGGTTCAGTTGAGATAATAATTGTAAATTTAATACGCCAAGGACGTTGTTTATAGATTTATAAGCAACGTCTTTTTATTTATCCACATATTTCAAAGTCTAGATGACTTCCTCATACCCTCAATTCCTTAGTTCCTTAGTTCCTTAGTTCCTCAATTCCTCATACCCTTAGTTCCTTCCTTTGGGCGTTCCGCTACGCGTCGGGCTTTCCGCTATATCTTTGCTCGCCTCAATCCCATCTCGCTTCCCCAAACCCATTCCCAAAACCCATTCCCGAAACCCGTCCCCGACTCGCTCGCAAAGGATGCCGCTCCAATCCCTAACGCAACGTGTAAAAAAAAGATTCGCCCCTTTTACAGCACCGCTCCTGTAGAGACGTCACCCCTGTGGCGTCTCAAAAAATGTCACCCCTGTGGCGTCTCAAAAAAAAACAAATACGAATCCTACAAAAAAATGAGACGTATCAATGTTTCTTTATTTTTTGCAGGATACATTGACGCGTCTCTACATTGGATGCGGCAAGCCACGTCACCACAAAAAATTCAAAATCTCAGAAACTCA
>JAFOBJ010000071.1 GCA_017381865.1 Bacteroidales bacterium | reverse complement strand
CTCACAGCTCACGGCTCATTGCTTAATAAATCTCTTAACAGTTTCTCCGTTTTCTGTTCTTACTTTCACGAAGTAAACTCCGCTGTTCAAGCCTGTCACATCTATTGAGTTGCTGAGTTGCTGAGTTGCTAAGTTGCTAAGATTTTGACGTCTTCCATAAACATCATAAATCTCTACTGTCTGAGTCTGAGTCAGTGTCTCAATATAAAGCTTGTCGTTAACTGGATTTGGATAGATGTTGAATGAAGCGTTCATTTCTTCGATAGCGTCGTCAACGACTGTGACTGTACATATTTCTGATGGTTCTGATTCCAAACCGAGGTCGTCGTTGAATGCCACAATATAGAACTCGAATGTTGTTTCTTCATTTGAGCCAGCGACGTATGCTGTACCGCCAGTATAGCCGAAGTAGAAATCTTGTTCTTTTGTTGTGTTAACATAAACATCGTAACCTTGTGCGCCTTCAACAGCGTCCCACATCATAGTGATTTCGTATTTGTAGTTATAACCTGGGACATCTTGTCTGATTGCTGCTCTGAGGTTTGTTGGTGCTGCAAGTTTTGTAGAGTCTGCTGGTTGTTCTGGTTCTTCAACTTTCAATGTTGTTGCGCAAGCATCTTCCGACTTTTCTGATTCTGCGTCTCTGTTTATTGCTATTACATTGAAACAATATTGTGTACCTGCTTCAAGTCCATCGACTGTGTATGATGTTGCATTAACAGCCAATTTAACAACAGAATCGCCACTGTAGATATTGTATCTTGCTGCATTTTCAACAGCTTCCCAAGTCAAGAGGATTGTTGTGTCGCTTGTTGCTTCTGCTGTTACAACAGGAGTTGCCAATGTTGGAACTTCTGGTTCTGTGCCTTCAGCCTTCAATGTTGTAGCGCAAGTGCTTTCTGATTTTTCTGACTCGCCGAGTTTGTTGACAGATGTCACGCTGAAGCAATATTCTGTATTAGCTTCAAGATTATCAACGATATACATTGCAGATGTAAGTTCTGATGCTATCAATTCTGCTTCTTGATATACGTTATAGCTTGTAGCTTCTGCCACTTCGTCCCATGTCAATACTATCATAGATTCGCTTTCTGCAACAGCAGCTAAGTTTGTTGGAGCTGCGGCTTCTGCTGGTTCTAATGTTGTTGCGCAAACTTTATCAGAAAATGCTGATTCTCCGTTGCTTGTCACTGTTGTAACTGTGTAACAATATTCTGTATCATAAGCAAGTTCTGTATCAACGAATGTTGGTTCTGTCACGCTTGCTATGTTTTGTCCGTCGCGATATACGTTATAAGACTTAACATTTTCGACAGCGTTCCATGTCAATTCTACTTTAGAGCCGCTTAATGCTGTAGCTGTAACATTTTCAACTGTTGGCAATACGACAGAATTACTTGCTGTGACGTTGAAATAATAAGGATCGTCGTAGCTAAGTGTTGAAGTGTGTTGTATTTTCATGACAACATTTTCAAATGTGATGTCGTCGATGTTTAAAGCATCGTAGTCATATCCATAATATGAATCTTCCCATTCTTGTGCTGTAAAGAAGTGACGTATCGCTACATAAATTTCTTGACCTGCGTATGCGCTTAAATCAACAGTGTATTTTGTCCATGTTGTTTTTTCACTAATTATCCATTCATCAATTGTGGTAAAGTAACTTTCAGAAGTATTGCCAGATGTTGACACTGCAACTCCAAAATGTTCTTTATATCCATAAGTGTTATTTCCACTAGCATAGAAGCTAACTTTACTATTTTCTGTAACTTTAACTTTACTAGGTGAAACGATATAGTTATTTATCGGACTATATAGCTGTGCAACACCATTTTGATTTGAGATGCTCATAAGATGACCTTCTCCTGAATGAGAATCTTTTACATTAGTTAAAGTGATTGCACTAGTACTATGCATCCAAGGTTCTTTAGTAAAACAAGTACCAGCTTTGAAGCAGGTCCAGCCTTCCATATCGTTTTCAAATTCATAGATATAATTTCCGCCAGCATTTGATTCTGCGTATGTATCAAGGAAGAAATCGTAAGGATGTATAGGTTGTTTTGTCTCGATTGTAAATGTACCTGTACCAGTTTCACCAACGCCTAATGCTGGTATTGTTGTCTCATCATCAATCAAAGTGACATATTTCAAATCGTAAGAAGTTGTCAAAAGTTTGAGTGAAATAGGACTAGTAAAAGCCGCAGTTCCGTCGTTAACCATAGTAACGTGGATTTCTGCTGTTTCGTTATATTTCACTACGCCAGGACTTACCGATTTGAATGCCAAGCTTGGTACTGTGGAAATTTTCACAGAGAATATTTCGTCCCATGAGAAGTTTCCGCTTGTTGTTTTGATAGAGAATGTCGCAGTATGGCCACTAGGTGTATTTTCATCAATATTAAGTTCGAAGAATAATGTCTTTGTGGCATTCACACCAAGTCTTCCTAATGTCTGTGTAGGATTTGCAATTGTTACGTATGGGTCGTTTGACAATGACAAAGTCACAGAAGTATTTTCATCGCTTGCTCCTGCGCCCTTGTTTTTCAATGTAACACCTATTGTTTGGTTTCCTGTTGAGAATGATTCTGGAGTAAATGTATTTACTTGTACATAAGGATTTCCAACTGTTTCAGTAATGCTGTTTACTGCAGCTAGAGCATTGACGATACCAGCACCTACGTTATTGTTTTTTGTCTCAGGTTTTGAAGTTGCTGTTGTTTCAATTATTTCAGAAATTTGAGCTGGGGTAAGTGTTGAATTCTTTTCCAACATAAGAGCGATTACGCCTGCTACGCAAGGGGTAGCTTGTGATGTACCGCTTTTCAATTCGTATATGTCGTTTCTAGAATATTTTGTAGAACGGATGATATAACCTGGAGCTGAGATGTCAGGGCGAATAAGACCCATTTGTGCTCCGTCTTCATATGGATAGTCGTTGTATGATGTTCCTTCCCATGTTGATGGGCCGCGTGATGACTCGTTGAGGTCGTGAGCACCGACGCAAATGACGCTCGACAATCCGCCTTCTAATGTTTGGTCAGGATTTCTCCAAGGCGCAGGACAAGCTGCTGGGTAGTCGACATTGTTAGGTGCGCCATATGTGTTACCATCGTTACCTGCTGCTGCACAAACAATAACGCCTGTTTCTAATACGTTGTCGAATGTTGAACGTATAGTTTCTTTTTGCGTCGTTGTCAACTGACTATTTTTAAAACCTAATGACATGCTTAAAACATCAGCGCCATTTTCAACTGCAAACTGAACACCGTTTAACATCTGAGTAACAGAACCACCACCAGCACGGTTAACAATTTTTAATGTCATAAGTGATGCGTCTGGTGCTATACCTGTTGTAATCATTGAAGTACCATCGCCACAGACAATACCTGCACAGTGTGTGCCGTGTCCGTAATCGTCGGTGATGTTTGAACTATTGTTGACAAAATTCCATCCATTGACGTATGTGTCAGGATTGCCGTCTTTGTTTGTATCTACATATCCTGTCCAAAGATGGTCTTTAAGGTCCAAGTGATTGATGTTGGTTCCAGAGTCTAACACCGCGACAACAACATTCTTGCCAGTATATCCTTTTTCCCACCATACTCTATGAGCTTCAACTGCTTGTACATGAGCGTCAGGGCCACCAGCTCTTACGTCTGACTTTGCATCTGATTTGATTTCTTCCATCTGTTCTGGAGAAATCACCTGCATTTCCTTGTCATAACCTATCATCTTAACATCTGGATGTGATGATAATTTATAAACTACTGAAGCTGAAGCCTTACAGCTGATGGAATTTGCAATCCAAAGATTGTGAATATCACTTACGTTGCCGCTTAATTCTTCTGCTGTTAAAATCGACATCACGTCAGCTTGCGCATTTTCAGAATATGCCTTGAGTTCGTTAACGACAAATTCTTTCTTTTCAGCTTTTGTATAAGCTTTTCTTGCCGCCTGATTAAGTTGCTTAGAATCGATACTTGATTTGAAATAAATCTGAATGTCAATCAATTCTTCGCTTTTCTGACCTAAAACATTTTGAAGTTCTGGTTCAATTGCACTGAAGTTTTGAGCGAATGTTAATGTGCTTAAAACCAATGCTAAAAATAAAACAATGTAATTCTTTTTCATCTTTATGAATATTAACAAAATAGATGGCAAAAATAATAAAAAAAGAGACGCCACAGGAATGACGTCTCTACTATTTTTATCCAACAACGATATTTATAATCTTCTTTGGAACTACGATAACTTTCTTAACGCTTTTATCTGCTATCCATTTCACTGCTTCTGCTGATTCGAGAGCCGCTTTTTCTATTTCAGCAGGACTTAATGTGATTGGCAATTCAAGGTCGAAGCGTTTTTTGCCATTGATTGACACTGGATATGTGAAGTTGTTTTCAACGACGTAGCTTTCTACGAACTCTGGGAATTTCTGCATTACCACGCTGTCGTCATGTCCCATCTGATGCCACAATTCTTCTGCGAGGTGTGGAGCATATGGTGAAACCATAATTGCGAGTGGTTCAAGAATTTCGCGTTTGTTACACTTCAAGTCTGTCAACTCATTGACGCAAATCATGAATGCTGAAACGACAGTGTTGAAAGAGATTCTTTCGATGTCGTCTTCTTCTTTCTTGATGAGTTTGTGCAACGACTTCAATTCTTCTTTTGTTGCAGGCTCATCGCTGAATGAGAATTCATTATTTTCGTCTGTGTATAGTCTCCAGAACTTACGGATGAAACGATAAACGCCTTCGATGCCTTGTGTATCCCATGGTTTCGACTGTTCGAGTGGTCCGAGGAACATTTCATAAAGTCTTAATGTGTCAGCGCCGTATTTTGCTACTAAGTCGTCAGGGTTTTGTACGTTGAATTTTGACTTCGACATCTTTTCAACTTCCCAGCCGCAGACGTAGATTGGATTACCTTCTTTGTCTTGTTCGAAGATAAATTTAGAATCTTTAAGGTCGTCGCGCCATTGGTTGAATTCTTCTGTATCAAGAATGTCGTTATGAACCATGCTGATGTCAACGCGAATTGGGTCGCTGTAAAATTCTCTTCCTTCGATATTTTTAGATACGAAAAGATTTGATGTACCTAATGTTTCTACATCGAAAGGCATTTCTTTATTTGCAAAATATTCTTTGTATTTCTGTACGTTAACGCGATAAACAAAGCTTGTTCTACCTTGAATCATACCTTGGTTTATCATTTTCTTGAATGGCTCATCTTTGCATATCACGCCGAGGTCAAATAAGAATTTGTTCCAGAAACGACTGTAAATCAAGTGGCCTGTTCCGTGTTCTGCACCGCCGATGTATAAGTCGACTTGTTCCCAGTAGTTGTTAGCTTCTTTGCTGATGAACTCGTTGTTATTTTGTGGGTCCATATAGCGGAGGTAATATGCGCTTGAACCTGCGAAACCTGGCATTGTGTTAGTTTCGAGTTTGTAACCTTCTTCTGTTGCCCAGTTCTTAGCGCGTGCCAATGGAGGTTCGCCTGTTTCTGTTGGTTTGTATGCGTCGATAGATGGCAATTCGAGAGGAAGTTTGCTTTCGTCTAAAGCGTAAGGCATTCCGTCTTTGTAATACATTGGGAATGGTTCGCCCCAGTAACGTTGACGACTGAAGATAGCGTCGCGAAGACGATAGTTGGTCTTGCCTTTTCCGATACCCATTTCTTCAACTTTAGCAATCATTGTTGCGATAGCTTCTTTCACTGTGAGACCGTTGAGGAATTCTGAGTTTACCATCACGCCTTCTTTAGCGTCGAATGATTCTGTCCATTGTGAAGCATCTGATGGTTCTTCTCCTGGTTTTGCAACAACCTGAGTGATTGGGAGATTGAAGTGACGAGCGAAAGCGAAATCGCGGCTGTCATGAGCAGGTACGGCCATGATTGCGCCAGTGCCATAACCCATAAGTACATAATCTGCAACCCAGATTGGAATTCTTGCGCCTGTGAATGGGTTGATGCCGTAAGCTCCTGTGAATACGCCTGATACTTTCTTCACCTCTGCCATACGTTCACGTTCTGAACGGTTCTTTGCCCATGTAACGTATTCTTCAACAGCAGCACGTTGTTCGTCTGAAACGATAGTGCTGATGATTTCGTGTTCTGGTGCTAACACCATGAAACTTGCTCCGAACAAGGTGTCGGCGCGTGTGGTGAAGACTTCGATATTGATGTCTTTATCGGCGATATCGAATAACAATGATGCGCCCATCGACTTGCCAATCCAGTTACGTTGTACTTCTTTAATTGACTCGCTCCAGTCGATTGTCTCAAGACCTTCGAGGAGGCGTTCTGCGTAAGCTGTGATACGAAGAAGCCATTGTTTCATGGTCTTGCGCACTACAGGATGTCCGCCGCGAACCGAAAGTCCGTCAGCGACTTCATCATTAGCGAGAACTGTGCCGAGCTCTGGACACCAGTTTACCATAGTGTCGGCCAAATAAGCGAGGCGGTAGTTCATCAAGATTTCTTGTTGTTCTTTCTCGCTTTTTGCTTTCCATTCTTCAGCTGTGAATGTGAGCGGTGTGCTGCATGCTGCGTCTAAACCTTCTGTGCCTTGAGATTCAAATCTCTTGACGAGTTCTGCGATAGGCTGAGCCTTTTTGGTTTGGTTGCAATAGTATGAATTGAAAAGTTGGATGAATGTCCATTGTGTCCATTTGTAATATCCAGGGTCGCTGGTGCGAACTTCGCGGTCCCAATCGTAACAGAAGCCTATTTTGTCTAACTGCTCGCGATAACGATTGATGTTCTTCTCTGTTGTTATAGCAGGATGTGTACCTGTCTGAATTGCATATTGTTCTGCTGGAAGACCATAAGCGTCGTAGCCCATTGGGTGAAGGACGTTGAATCCTTTGAGACGTTTGTAACGTGCATAAATATCTGAAGCGATATAACCGAGAGGGTGACCAACGTGAAGACCTGCGCCCGATGGATAAGGGAACATGTCTAAGATATAAAATTTTGGCTTATTCTTATCAATATCAACTTTATAGATATTATTGTTACGCCAATATTCTTGCCATTTCTTTTCTACTTCATTAAAATTGTAATCCATAACCGTATTGTTTAGATAAGGTTACAAAAATACAATTTTTTTTCAAACTAAAAGTTTGCTTTCTCTTTTTTTGCCGCAAAAAAGAGAAACAGAAAAAGCTCGCCGCTGCGTCTAAATCCGCTAAAATTTCATTGTTTACGCTGGACAAAAATGAACTCGCTTCGCTCAGACAGCATTTTTGTCTTAACCGCTTCAACAATGAAATTTCTTCACGCTATTTAGCCAAGGCGGCATTTTGACGGTTTTAACTATAATCGATGGAAAAGAATTTAAGCTATGGACATTGAACTTTTTTGCTCAAAGCCCACAGCTTATTGCTTAACAATTCTCTTAACGATATTTCCTTCGTTTGTCTTTATCTCGACGAAATAAATTCCCGATTTCAAATTCTCAACATCAATAGCTACATTACCTTGTAGTCTTGTTGTCTTATAGTCTTGTTGTCTTCCATAAACATCATAGATTTCAATAGTCAGTGTCTGAGTCTCAATATAAAGTTTGTCGTTAACCGGATTAGGATAAATATTGAAAGAAATATTTTCTTCTGTCAAAGATGTTTCGTCGAGGTTTAAAGAGAAATCATGGCTCCATTTCTGGCAGTTGACGAAATTGCTGATGCTGATGTCGTCGATGCAGAGGATGAATTGGTCTTCACTCTTGAAGTGACGTATCGCTACCCAGATATGTTGACCTGCGTATTTGCTTAGGTCGACAGTGTATTCTTTCCATGGACTGGCGACACGGTCGTCGGTGATTTCCCATTCGGCGATAGTTGTAAAATCGCTGGCAGAAGGATTCGCTGCTGTTGATACGGCGAGACCAAAATTCTCGAAATAATATCTGTCTTGGTTACAAGCCCATACACTGAAAGAAGTGTTTTCCGTCACGCCAATCATACTTGGTGAAACGACGTAATCGTCTGGTTTTATTGGTTCCATCGTCAAGTTACATGACGACTCGCTCATAAGGTGTCCGCGTCCAGAATGTGAACTTAGGTTCACGACAAAATGTTCTTCTATTTGTGTGGCGTGATACCATGTGTGTGCGTCATTATTAGCGTCGATAGTGGTCCAACCGTTGAAATCTTTTTCGAATCTGTAGGTAAAACTTGTGCTACTGCCTGTTATTTCAGTTGGAATCACGCTGACATTGAAGTCTATGGTATGTTTTTCAGGTATATTTTCATCAATGCTGACAACAAAAGTGCGTGACAAGGTTTCATTGGACGCCATTGTTCCTAAGAAATTTTCGCCTTCTTTTATTGTAACGTATTCATCTTTTGTTGATAAGATGGCTTTTGTGTCGTATGTGCAAGCCTCTTCACTTTTATTGAAGAAAATGACGTCGATATTCATGTCGCTGCCTGCTATTATGTCATCGTGTTCTATTGTAGTCACTGTTATTTCAGGTATAGGGTTGTCGCTTTTTATTGAGAAGCGGTTGTTCCATTTTCTAGGTTTGAGAATGTTGTTTATCTGAACGTCGTCGACTGCCAGATAATATTCATCGAAACAGTTGAAGTGACGTATCGCAATCCATAATTCTTGTCCTTCATATTCGCTTAAGTCGACGGTGTATTGATACCAAGTACCTTGATCTCTAGTGCTTTTGGCTATCATAGTCCATTCTTTTATTGTAGTGAAGTCGTCATCTGAAGTGTTGCCTTCTGTCGATACTGCTACGCCGAAGTGCTCCGCTGGATATTCGCGGTCTTGAGCGCAAGCCCAAAAACTGAACGAGGCGTTTTTGCCAATTTTGAATTTCTCTGGCGTAACGAGATAATTGTCTGGATATAATATATCGAAAGTGTTGTCGTAGGATTGTGAAAACATACAGAAGATGCTTTCGTGTCCGTATCCTGGACCTAATTTTGATTCGGAGTTAAACCATTGGAATCCGTCGCCGTCGGCATCTATTGATGTCCATCCTTGCATTCCATATTCGAAGTCATAAGTCACGACTGACTCTACACTACTACCTTCAAGAATGGTTTCCAAGTCGAAAAAGATGCTTTTATCATCAGGAATTAACTCATTGACAATGACAGAGAATGTTGCTTCTTGTGTACCATCGATTGCCATAGGTCCGAAGGTGGCATTGCCATTAACAATGGTGACATAATCGCTGTCGCTTGTCAAGGTGGCAGTGATATTGTTATCGGTAGCGACATCTCCTTTATTAATTAATGTCACACTTAACTCTATATTCTCGTTGGCTTTTGCTATTTCTGGTGAATATGAATTAATTTCAATCACAGGAGACTGAGCGAAACCAAATACGAAAGTTGATATTAATAATAATGTAAACAATGTCTTTTTCATAATTTTATTTTTTTACTTGAGCAACGGGCTTTGAGCAGTTTTCAATTTACAATTTAAATTGCTCATAGCCCATGGCTCATTGCTCATTGCTTAATAATTCTCTTAACGATGTCACCTTCTTCGGTGCTTATCTTAACAAAATAAATTCCCGACTTCAAATTCTCTACATCAATAGCTACACTACCTTGTAATCTTGTAGTCTTGTAGTCTTGTAGTCTTCCATAAATATCATATATTTCAATAGTCTGTGTCAGTGTCTGTGTCTCAATATAAAGCCTATCATTAACTGGATTTGGATAAAAATTAATATTTACGTTATAATTATCGTTGATGCCAGTGATATCTTCGTAATTTTCAATCTCTTTTAAAGCGAGCATTGCATTGACGCAGCCAGAACCAGTTTCATTGCTTTTTGTTTCAGACAATTTTGTCGCTGTTGTTTCCAGAGCCTCGCAAATCTGAGCTGGAGTGAGATAAGGTTTTTTCTCTAACATAAGACATATCACGCCTGTCACACATGGTGTTGCCTGTGATGTTCCGTCCATATTTTCATAGCCACTGCTATTTTTGTTTGAACATGATGTTATTCCTACGCCAGGAGCGCAAACATCAGGGCGTATTAAGCCTATTTTTCTACCTGGGAGATAAGGATAATCTTCGTAAGAAGATGTCTGCCATGTAAATGGGCCTTTTGACGAGAAGTCGGCGACATTATTATAATAATTGACTGCGCCCACTGCGATGCAAGCCGACAATCCGCCAGCGTTGGCTTGTTGGTCAGGGTGAATCCATGGTGGAGGGCAGCCGCCTGGGACTCTGACGCTGTTAGGTACAGGATAAGTGAGGCTGAGCATGCCGTCGTTGCCTACAGCCGTGACTATAGCCACCTTAGCTTCGAGGGCGTTTTCGTATGTCTGACGCAAGGCTTCGCGTGTCGACATAGACGCGTTTGGGAATCCTAACGACATATTCAAAATGTCGGCGCCGTGTTCTATGGCGAATTCTATTCCAGAACAAACAGAATTGGCATTGCCGCCGCCACCATTATCCATAACCTTGATACACATTATCGTAGCGTCAGGAGCGATGCCTGTCTGCGTTCCAGAAGTACCATCGCCGCAGATAGTGCCAGCGCAGTGTGTTCCATGATTATAGCCGTCTGTAATGTCGTGGCTGTTTTCAAAAGTATTGTAACCGTGATTAGGATATTCCTCGCCACCATCCCACAAATTTTTCTCTAAATCTTTATGGAAATTAACGCCAGTATCTATCACACCAACAAGAACGCCTTTGCCTGTATAGCCTTCAGCCCAGGCCCTATCTGCATAAACATGCTTGATATTTTGAGTCATACCTCTCTGAGGCTCAACTTCTTTGGCTTTTTCATTCCATAACAAAAACTGCACTTCGTTGTAACCTAATATCTTAACATCGAAATGTTCGGATAAAAGATAAATGTAATTCTTGCTCGCCGTACATGTTATCATATTTGACAACCAATGAGGATTGATGTCTTTAACGTCGCCACTGGCCTCGCCTGCTTTTAATAAAGACATAATGTCTTCTTGCGATTGTTCTGAAAAGCTTTTCAATTCACCGACCAAAGCCTCACGATAAGCCTTTATATCATCTATGTTTTTAACATTATTTCTTAAATTATTTATGTTAATTTCTGATTTAAGAATAATGTTAACACTAATCATGTCATCGCCTTTCTGATTAAGAACTTCTTGAAGCTCAGTCTCGATAACATCGTAGTTTTGTGAAAAACCGAGTTGACAAATGAGTAATGACAGTAATAATAATAGGTGTCTTTTCATAGAAATTATTTTTTAATGAATAGTTTTGTTACTTCTCCTTTATCTGTTACTATTTTAACGAAATAAACTCCGCTATTTAAATCTGAAACATCAACAGTCAAATCACCTTGATGTCTTGGTGTCTCAGCGACTTGGTGTCTTCCGTAAATATCATAGATTTCAATAGTCTGTATCTGTGTCTATGTCTCAATATATAGTTTATCGTTAACTGGATTTGGATAAATGTTAAGATTTTGGAGTGATATTGCTGAAATATTTTCTCCATCGCCTTCATCTTCTTCATCTTCCTCATCCATATTTTCTTCAACATATTCCATTGCAGCCATAATGTCGATGCGGCCGCTTCCTGTCTGATTGTTTTTCTTTTCTGACAATTTCACTGCTGTTGTTTCGAGAGCTTCGCAGATGGCGGCTGGCGTGAGCTCAGGATATTTCTCCAACATCAGGGCTACAGCTCCCGCCACACATGGCGTTGCCATTGAAGTTCCGCTCAACACCGAGAATCCGTCGTTGTCGGTATGTGAACTCGATATGATATACATTCCCGGAGCGCATACGTCAGGGCGGATGAGTCCGAATTCATGATTTTCTTCGTCATCCAAGGCAGCCACGACGCCGTTGTCGTCAGACACGAAAGCGCGTATCATCCAAGTGTAATTCAAATTATACCACTCGCTGATGTCATACCAATTGGTATATTCACCAAACGCAAAATCATTGAACACCATTCCGATATATCGTCCGTTAGGTTCGTGTATTGTCTTGCACGCAGCCGCTGGATTCAAGTTACCCTCATCGGTTTTCATGACGACCCAAAGGTTTTTCGTGTGGTCTATATTCAACGGCGCAGTAAGTTCAAACTCCACGAAATCGTTTGCTCCCATGCAAGAATACTCTTGAGTGTGAAGCAACACGCCCTCTTCTGGCAACTTACCATCTTGATAAATTTCTATTTTTCCGTTATGAGCCACACAGTCATACATCGCGACTGTTGTGAGCTCGCCGTTTTCATATTTCTTCAATTTTGAAGGAGGGAAAACAACGCCCCATCTAAATGTAGTTCCGCCGCTTATACATGTATCAAAAACTCCATTGTCGTAGTCGAGCCAGCCTGGATCCAAATCAGTCGACAAGTCTAGCACATAGTCGCCCCATGATGTTCCAGACCATGTAACTGGACCTTCCGATGAAAAATAAGCGTGATTGTCTTCATAATCAACAGCGCCAACACTGATGATACTTGACGTACTGCTGCCGTTTGTCTTTTGGTCAGGGTGAATCCATGCTGGAGGGCAATTTGACGGAGCATTGATATTTCTAGGCATTGGATATTCATCCATCTTGCCTTTATCATTGCCAGCCGCCACCACTGCCAACACATTAAATTCCTGAAGGTTTTCAAAAGTGTAGCGATACAATTCACTGGTGTATACACTAGGGAAAGAAGAACCAAGTGAAAGACTCAAAAGGTCGGCGCCATGTTCAACAGAGAACTCCACGCCACTTATAATAGCATCAACAGAGCCTTCTCCATTATCGCCTAAAACCTTAATACACATCAAAGTAGCTTCAGGAGCCATACCTGTTTTCATTCCAGAAGTTCCATCGCCGCAGATTGTACCAGCACAATGCGTACCATGTCCGAAAACATCATTAAGATCATGATTTTTACTTAAAGTATTGTATCCGTGATTTGGAAACTCCTCTCCCCCATCCCACAAATGGTCTTTCAAATCAACATGTTCAGTATTGACGCCAGTGTCTAAAACCGACACAAGCACGCCTTTGCCTGTATAACCTTGATTCCAAACATCATCAGCATTGATTGTAAGTATATTATCGACAATATTTTCCAATGTTGACAATTCTTCAGACTCCTCATTGAAAAGCATATATTCAACCTTGTTATACGCAATAGCTCTAACGTCAGGATGTTTCGCCAATTGATAAATAGCATCACGGCTAGCTTCACAATTAATCATATTTGTAATCCAGTGAGACTGAACATTCCTCACATTGCTGCTTCTTGTCTCAGCCTGCAAAACCGACAATACATCCGATTGGCTTTCTTCTGCAAATTTCTTAAATTCTTTTAACACAGTATTCCTCTTCTGTCCTCTTTTATCAAAAGACTGGCTTCTAGAATCTAAGTTCTTGACATCGATTTGTGATTTTAAAATAATATTAACACTGATAAATTCGTCCTCCTTACTATTCAAAAGTTGCTGTAATTCAGGATCTATATCACATAAATTTTGAGCATAATCAATTTTAATCAAACAAAAAGAAATCAACAACAATAAGATTATTTTCTTCATAAGTATAAATTTAATATTATGGCGTAAAGATAAGAAAAATATATGTTTTGTTATAGCGAAACCGGACAAAATTTTATATATTTGTATGGATGTATTTTATTTAAAAAAACATTGAAATAAACGGAGATTTTCATACGTTTTTATGAATAAATTTGAAATATGAAAAAGTTCAACGATTTATATGCAAAGAAGAAAAGGTGGAAGATTGCGTTGTCGGTAATCGCATTATTGATAATAAGTCTGTCGATGTATTACACCAATAATTTGGTTAAGAAATTTGCGATGCAAGAGCAGAAGCAGATGTCGATGTGGGCGGAAGCTGTTCAGTCTCATGCAGAACTGATGAATTATGCCGAAGGATTTTTTAATGAAGTAAGTCTTCAAGAAGGAAAAAGAGTCGAGCTTCTTGCTATGGCGTATCGTCGTTTTTTGGCAGCCAGCGACAATGAAAACATCGTCGTTTATCTTGATATAATCCAAAGTAACATCAGCATTCCTGTTGTAATTACTGATGATAAAAACAATATCACGCTCTCGATAAACCTTCCTAAAAAATTTCAAGACAAGAAAATTTTCGACCGCGAAATGCAAATGGATTTTAACATTTATCCTCCAATAAAGATTGACATCTACGGGAAAGAGTCATTTTTGTATTACAACGAGTCGCTTATTTATACGGAATTGAGAGCTGTTCTTGACGATATGTTTACTCTTTTCATCAACGACGTATCCGATAACGCCGTCGGTGTTCCTGTCATAATACTCAATCACTTACAGAACGAAATACTCAGTTACGGCAACCTCGATTCGTCTATGATGAATGACAGAAAGTATGTTGAAAATCAACTGCGTATCATGAGTTCGGAAAATATGCCTATCGAAGTCAATTACCTCGATGGCGAAAAAGCTTACATCTATTACAGAAGTTCCGACTTGCTTCGCATCGTGAGCTATTTCCCTATAGTTCAGATACTTGTATTTATATTCTTCATCATTGTGGCGTACCTTCTTTTCAGTTATGCCCGACGTTCAGAACAAAACCAAGTGTGGGCTGGCATGGCAAAAGAAACCGCTCATCAAATAGGAACGCCTCTCACCTCTTTGGTCGGCTGGATTGAACTGCTCAAACTGCAAGAAGCTCCTTTCATTGGCACAACAGAAATGGAGAAAGACATTGACAGAATGAGAGTTATAACAGAACGTTTCTCAAAAATAGGTTCTATACCGACACTCGAACCTCGCGACATCACAGCTTCCGTCAACGAAACGATGTCGTATCTGAAACGCCGTTTCTCCAATAACAAATTCGTGTTCGAACTGAATATTCCCGAAAGAGAAATATTAGTTCCCCTCGATTCCGCCCTCTTCAGCTGGGTGCTGGAAAACCTTACCAAAAACGCACTCGATGCAATGGAAGACCATGGCGTACTCACAGTAGAAATGACAGAAGACTCTGAAAATGTTTACATTGACATCAGCGACACTGGCAAAGGAATGCAACGAAATATGTTCAAACAAATATTCCAGCCTGGCTATACAAGCAAAAAAAGAGGCTGGGGACTCGGACTTTCTTTGGCAAAACGCATCGTAGAAGAATATCATAAAGGAAAAATATTCGTTAAATCGTCCATTGTAGGACATGGAACTACGTTTAGAGTAGCATTAAAAAAGAAACTACCGTAGAGACGTCACCCCTGTGGCGTCTCACGTCACCCCTGTGGCGTCTCACGTCACTCCTGTGGTGTCTCAAAAAACGGCCAACAGTCAACAGTCAATGGTCAATGGTCACTTTAAAATATGACGTCTAATTAATTTAGGAATTATGAAAGAGAAGAATGATAAGATTGAGATGTTGAATAGGTTTGTGCAGAACACAGACGTCAATATTTTTTTGACAGGAAAAGCCGGCACGGGAAAGACGACTTTCCTTCGTAATTTGGCAGCCAATACATATAAGAGAATGGTTGTGGTTGCGCCGACAGGCGTAGCCGCCATCAATGCTGGTGGCGTAACGATACATTCGTTTTTTCAGTTGCCATTTGGACCTATAGTGCCAGATGGACAACATTCATTGTCGCTGTTATCTAATAAAATCAGCAGGACGAAGCTAAAAATCATGCGTAGTCTCGACTTGCTCGTCATAGACGAAATCAGTATGGTGAGGGCTGACCTCCTCGACGCTGTCGACGCCGTATTACGAAAAGTACGTCGTAGCAGCGCTGCGTTCGGCGGAGTGCAGCTGCTTATGATTGGTGACATCCAACAGCTGGCTCCCGTGGCTCGACAAAACGAATGGGAACTGTTGCAACCTTATTATAAATCAGTGTATTTCTTCGACAGCCTGGTATTGAAAAATAATCCGTATATCTGCGTCGAACTGAATCACATCTACCGCCAAAACGACGAAGATTTTATCAACATTCTTAATCAGGTGAGAAATAATAAGTTAGATAAAAAAAACTCCGACTTGCTCAACCAACGTTTTCTTCCTGATTTCAATCCAGAAGATAAAGACGGATACATCACACTAACGACTCATAACTCTCAGGCTGATGAAATTAACGAAAAGAAACTCAGTCAGATAAAATCAGAATTGCTTACCTTCGATGCAGAGATAAAAGGAATATTTCCAGAAAACGCTTATCCTACAAAAGAAAAACTCGAACTGAAAGTCGGGGCTCAGGTGATGTTCGTGAAAAACGACCCTTCTCCTGAAAAACAATATTATAATGGCAAAATAGGAAAAATCATCTCATATGATAAAGACAAAGGCCTTGATGTTCAATGCGATGACAGCATTATAAATGTGACTCCTGTTCAATGGCAAAACTTCGAATATACTCTCAACGAAAAGACTAACGAAATTGAAGAAAAAGAAATCGGCAGTTTTACACAGATTCCGCTGAAAACCGCCTGGGCTATCACAATACATAAAAGTCAAGGACTTACGTTCGATAAAGTCATTCTCAATGCTGAAATGGCATTCGCTCACGGACAAGTCTACGTCGCTCTCAGTCGCTGCACTTCGCTCAAAGGATTGGTACTGAAATCAAAAATACAGAATAACGTATTATTTAACGACAATACGATAAATGGTTTCGTCAATAAAATTCCTTCTCTCGAACCTGATAACGAACGACTTGCAAAAGAAGAATATAAATTTTTCCACAATATGATTCTCGACTTGTTCTCTTTCAGCGAACTGGAAACTCAAATGAACAGACTCACTAAAGTAGTTCGAGAAAACGACAACATCTTCGATAAAAATGCTGTAAATCAAATCACTGAGAAACGCAAGCTCTTCAGAGAAGAGATAATTGATGTCGCAACACGATTCGCTCGACAAGTGGATTCTATTTTCATAAATCCTAATGCCGACTTCAACTTCCTTCAAGAAAGAATTAAAAAAGCTTCAGCTTATTTCTTCAACAAACTGAACGACTTGGAAAACATCGGCGACTTGATAAACGAAACTGATAATAAAGCAGTTAACACATCTGTCAAGACAATCTTAGACATGATAAGAGAAATTCTTTATGTTAAAACCGCCTGTCTCAACATAACAACAAATGGTTTTGACATAGAGAAATATCTTGAATTAAAAAACAAGAAAACCGTTGAATCAGAGAACCTTTCATCTACTAAATTGAAGTCTAAGACGATAGACAATAAAGACAAATCTTTGATGGACGCCTTGATAAAATGGCGCGATGAAAAAGCAGAAGAATTTGATAAACTTGAAAATCAAATACTTCCTAAGAGTGTATTGATGCGAATAGTGGAGAAAAAGCCTGTCTCTATAAAAGAACTAAAAGACATTGCAAAACTTGGCATCACGCGTATAAAAAGTTTTGGCGCAGACATTATTAATATAGTGCTTCGACATCAAGGCTTCGGTGAAAAAAGCTTCGACGACGAAAAATCGCAAAAAGAAATAAACTTGTCGAGCACAGTACTGAAAACATTGGAAATGCTGGACGAAGGCATTGATATAGAAACAATTGCAAAAGAAAGAAATTATTCTAAATCAACAATTGAGAATCATATTGTTGAGATTGTGAAAAACGGACTTTATGAAGCTGAAGACTTTGTCGATAAAGACCATCTGGAAACAATCAGAGAATATTTCGAGGAAGTCGAAGACTCTTCATTATCAGCAGCCCGCGACGTCCTCGGTGATGAATATTCTTATTTTGAATTGAAATTAGGACAAGTTAAAAAAACTTTAGAATCTTAGAATTTTAAAACTTTATAAACTTTTGTTTCTGTTTCTGTAGCTATTTGCATCAGATACAATCCGTTACCGAATCTTCTCATATCTATTTCCAATTCATAACTATTGGTATTTTCTTCAAAAAGAAGGCTACCCATTACAGAATAAATTTTAACATTTCTAATGTTATCATCACAAATCTTAACGTAATCGCTTGTTGGATTAGGATATAATTTAGGAGATTTATCAATTTCAGGTTCAGCAGGTATTACCGTAAGGCAAATATCTTCAGAACTCAAAATTGAAGTATTATTATAAATTGCTTCAATATTGTAGCAAACGTCACCTTCAGAGACATCTTCATCCGCATAAGTCATTGATTTTAAATCATAAGCTATCAATTCATCTTGTCGATAAACGTTATACGACAGATTTTCAGCGAAATCGTCAGCCTGCTCAACATGAAGTCTAATCAACCAAGAATAATTCATGTCGTATTCCGACGCACTCTTGTATGAAGAACCGACTTTTATCATATTACTATTGGAAAGTCCAACAAAATTACCGCAAGGAATCGGAGGATTAGTCGTCGATGCCGATTTCGCCATCAGCCACAAATCTTTATTTATGTCGAATTTCACTTCTTCTGAAAGCTCAAATCTCACAAAATCATTGACATTAGTCGTTTTAAATGATTCATTATGAATCATATTACTATTATCTGGTTTTTCACCATTATATATATTGAATTTATATGTCGTTTCTGTCGCATCAAATATTTCTATCGCCGTAATTTTAGCATCTTTATAAATATTAAGATTTTCCGCAGGTATTCTAATTCCCCAAGTATTACTGCTACTGCCGATACTTGTGAGATATTCACCATCATCATAATTTATTGTGTGACTATCACTTGCAGAAATATTCCAGTTCAAAGTAACTATATTACCTTCAAAAGACGCCTCAGCATCAATAATATCTTGATTGTATTTTAATATCGTTGCCATTGCTGGTTCAGAAGGCTTAGAAACACAATCGTCTTTCTTGCTCATAATTGTATAAACAAATGTTCCTGAGCCACTTACCATTTTATCTGTATAAAAATTAGCAGTGATACTGTCAGCGATAACTTCGCCATCACGCATGATTGTATAAGAATCGCATTCCACATGAGAATTCCAATGAAGATTAACGTAATACCCTGATACTTCAGCACTTAAATCTTCAGGTTGTACACAAGACTTACCTCCGTCTGTGTTAATTTTCATTAACAATCCTTCTTCCAATACATCTGATTTATACACCTCTTGATTATTATTGCTTATCGTAAACGAACATTCCGAATCATCCCAGCCTGCTGTCCAATTTACAGACATCTCAATACCCGTAGGAACCACAATGCTTGCTGTTTTATTGCTACCAGAATACATCGTCAAATACTTGTCTTCCATTCCGTTATCAAACGACAATGTTATTTCTCCGCCTTGCCAGCCATTCTCGCCAGAGCAATTCATTTCCACAATATATTCACAATAATCGCCAACGATAATATCATCTTTATTTGAATGGAACGACTCTTCTCCAGAAACAATTGAACTTACATAATAATAATGATATCCTTTACTAACATTTTGATAATCATCATTATAGAAGTTATCTTTTACATCAGCAGCCACCAATACTCCGTCGCGATACACGTTATAAAAATCTGCGCTGTCGACAGCATCCCATTTAAGCTCTATATAATTGTCTTTCTTAACGTTAGCAATTAAATTAGTTGGAATAATATCGCTATTTGCAGGCAAATACGAAAATGTCATCTGATTGCCTATTGTTGATATATTACAGATATTCACATCGTTATCTTGTTGCTTTAAGTTCAAGAAAGGATATGGGTCGGTAGTGCTATTAAATTCTGTTTTTTTATTTTCAGCGCAGAATGCTGCCAAGTTGATTTTACCATCTTTGTTATGAGTGCCACCAGGCCTGAAGATGTAAAGTTCATCTAAGACCTTTTTTCCATCATATTCGATGCAGCCATTAAATCTCGTATCGAGGCGATATATCAACAAGCCGCCGCTTGGCAGGCCTTTTTCAAAAATGTTGCTATTGTTTCTAAATTCAACGAGATAAAACTGTTTGGGATCGGAAGTCGGTATTTTATAGCAATTTCTTCGTCCGCCTTCCCATGAGTTAGCCTCAATGGTGTAAGTTCCGTAGTCTATGACTGGAATTTCATCGATCCAACCGCCATATTTATATTTCATGTATGTGCCCGTATGTTGAGGCGGCTGCGAGTTGTTACACATCAAATCCCACGGACCTGTTGGCGACAAGTGATCATATTCTGGTTTGTAGTGATACAAATCTGGAAATCCCAGAGAATGAGCCATTTCGTGGCACAATGTCGACACTGTAAAATACGTCGATGTTTCTAGTTGAAAATTAAAACCCAAGACTCTTTTGTTGCGGATATAAACCTCTTCGCCGTGAAGTTCCCACATATGAGGCCAAAGCAAATCGCTCCAATCGCCGACATTGCCTTTCACAACAAAAATAACATTGTCGACGAATCCGTCGCTATTACGGTCAATATTAAGAGTATCAGGGATTTCGTCTTCTATATGTTTTATAGCTCTTTTCAAAAGAGCGAATTCGCGAGGCCCGCGGTCTTCATCTTTATAGCCTTCTGGATTTACAGTTGCGTTATAAGGTCTGTAATAATTTCTTGGATAAATATCTTCGTACGCAAGCACTTTGTCGTCATCGGCTTTTGGATAGCAATACGAAACCATAGATAATTGATTATAAGTAGCTTTCTTAAAATAATTATTCATGGAAATGTCGTAATATCCATTTTTATTGAACATAGAATCGATTTTAGTCTGAGTAGTTCTGAAGTCTTCATCGCCTTTGAATTTTATAAAAACGACGAGGTTATTGTATGTTCCATGATTAAGGCCGATCAAATCTCTGTTTTGAGAGACTTTCATCTTAGCTCTTTTTTTAAGATATTCTTCTTGAGAAATCATTACATTAGGCTTCAATCCTAAGGCTTTCGGGTCAGACTTACCTGCAACGTGTTGTGTAGCAATTATTTCTCCATGTTCATTAGTTGTTGCATATACGAAATAACCATTTTCTGCCTGAACGATGGTGTAGCCGTCTCGGTCGTGAAGCCTGCTGTAAAACTCATCGCCAGATGCGTAACAATGAAGTTCTGTTCCATCAGGTTGTGTTAATATTTTTTCAATATTTTTAAAAGGCGCAGCATTTACAATTGTAAAACAAAGTAGCAATAGTGTTATAAGTAACAATCTGATTTTCATATTCATTTCGTATTTATTTATTCTTTTTCACTTCCTTCCAAAACGATGACGATTTCGCCTTTTACTTCCTTTTGACTGAAATGATTTATGACTTCTTCGAGAGTGCCTCTGACATTTTCTTCATAAATTTTAGTCAGTTCTCTTGCCACGGAGACGCGTCTTTCGTTGCCGCACACTTCAGCGAGTTGTTGCAATGTCTTTACAAGGCGGAATGGTGATTCGTATAATATTGTGGTATAATGGTTTTTGGCTATTTCGTTTATCTTTGTCTGGCGTCCTTTTTTATGAGGAAGGAATCCTTCAAAGATAAAGTGATCGGCTGATAATCCGGAGTTTACGAGAGCTGGGACGAAGGCTGTTGCGCCTGGGAGGCACTCGACTTCTGCGCCGAGTCGGAGGCACTCGCGTACTAGAAGAAATCCAGGGTCGGAAATGCCTGGAGTGCCAGCGTCGGTGACGAGAGCCATGCGTTCACCAGCGACGATACGCTCCGCAAGAGACGTAACAACTTTATGTTCGTTATTAATATGAAACGCCGACATTGGCTTGCTGATGCTGTAATGTCTTAACAAATTACCGCTTGTGCGAGTGTCTTCTGCCAAAATAACATCGACTTCTTCGCGCAAAATACGCAACGCACGCAATGTGATGTCTTCTAAATTTCCTATCGGTGTCGGTACTAAGTATAATTTCATCTTGTTTTAATTCATAATGCAAAATGCATAATTTAATTCATAATGCACAATGCATAATTCATAATTATTTTATAGTATCTCGAAGATTATTTAATCAATTGTGCATTATGAATTATGCATTATGAATTGATATAAATCTTCTTTCTACTAAATCAGCCAGTTTTTTATAAGCGTCAGAATTGCAATCCCATTGAAATTCAATTTGAAGCTCACTCATATATGTCTTGGCTCCTAACAATGTAGAAAAGCTATTCAACAATCTGATTGATTTATTGTATTTTTCCATGCTTCCACCAAACAATTCATTGAGGAACAAAAACTTATCATTTATACCTATTGCAGAAATCAAGTCAGCGACAGGTTTTCTTTGCAAACGAGCGGCCAGACTATTGTCTTCAACTTGCTCCAACACATCGCCAAGAGTCGGAGCATTTTCTCTGACTATTTTATACGTTCTGATACCAGAATCTTCCTCACTTTGCGCAGAATAAATGTTTGTTATAGGAGATGGAACAATGTCTTTCTTATCTTCATCAACGTCATTTTCGGGAACGAGATTTGAGGTCGGGAACGAGTCTGTGGCGGAGTCTATAAGTCTATCAGTCGATGAGTCCATAAGTTCTGAGTCTGTGTCTTTATCTTCTATAGTAAAATCCCAAATCATATCAGCCGATTCTTTATGTTCTTCAACGGATTCTGTATTCTCCTCAACAATTTCAGATTCTTCTTCAAATTCTATTTCTTCTTCAGCCTCAGATTCCTCAAATTCCTCCTCAACCTCAGATTCTTCTTCAAATTCTATTTCTTCTTCAGCCTCAGGTTCCTCAAATTCCTCCTCAACCTCAGATTCTTCTTCAAATTCTATTTCTTCTTCAGCCTCAGGTTCCTCAAATTCCTCCTCAACCTCAGATTCTTCTTCAAAATCCATTTCTTCTTCAACCTCAGGTTCCTCAAATCCCTCCTCAACCTCAGATTCTTCTTCAAAATCCATTTCTTCTTCAGCCTCAAATTCCTCAGGTTCATCAATTCCTAATTCATCAGACGCCACAGGGATGACGTCGCTACTATTCTCAATTCCTAATTCAATAGAACAAATGGTGTCATATAATTTTCTTGTGTTTTCCATTAAAAGGTCAACATCTAGCTGGTTCATTGTCATCTCTTTTCTAATCAGGAAATTAACTTGATTAGACATCTTGTTTAACAAGTTTTCTATTTCGAAAATTATAAGGTCTTGTTTATTATTTCTTTGTTCCATGATAAAATATTTTTTACTTTTGCTTGGCAGAACAAAAATACATTTTTTTTGCATAAGTTCTTAATGAATAACGATTAAAAATCAATATTAATACACATTATGAAAAAGAGTGGAAAATTATTTGCATTGATATCGATATTATTGATGTCATTTGCGTTACAAGCACAAGACGCTATCCAAAATAATGATAACGGAAAGAAGAAAAAAGAGAAGATTTATAACGAAAAAGGCGAGCTTATCAAGAAAGGCTGGAACTTCGGTCCGCTTCCTGTCGTGGGTTTCAACTCCGACCTCGGTTTCCAATATGGTGCTTGCGTTGATATTTTCAACTACGGCGACGGCTCTCGTTATCCAAAATTCGATTATAAGATGAACCTCGAAGTCTCAGCTTACACAAAAGGTTCGCTCAACTTACGCTTCTACGGCGATTATTACAGCCTCATTCCTAACTCACGTCTTTTCGTTGACGCTGGTTATTTCACCGACAAACGCTTCGAGTTTTACGGCTTCAACGGTTACGCCTCTCCTTATTATAACGACCTTTATGTTTTAGGACAACAAGACAACGGTCAGCAGTCATTGATTGAAAATTATAATAATCCTGATTTCAATAGTGTGTTCTACAGAATGGATCGTAAACAGTTCAGATTCAACTCTTGCTTACGCACTAAATTCGGTTTCGGCGAACATTTATATTATGGCGTCGGTCTCAGTTACTTCAACTACAACATGGGAAGAATCAACATCCAGAACGAAGAATATGCTTATGACCAACAAATAACATTATATGAATTATATCGCGAGAGTGGTCTCATCAGAGCTGACGAAGCTGATGGCGGCAACGTAACACAACTCAAACTCGCATTCATTTACGATTCAAAAAATCACGACAGCGACCCGACAAGAGGAGCTTATTTCGAAGCCACATTAACGGGAGCTCCTGACATCATCGACGGCGATGGTTACAGCCATGCCACCTTTAATGCTGTGTGGCAACATTATATTCCTGTCGTAGCAGAAAACCTCACCTTCGCATATCGCGTCGTCACTCAGAATGTCATTGCCGGCGAGATTCCTTATTATGCCGCATTCAACTCTAACATGTTATTCTACAAGAAAATGTACACCGATGCTATGGGAGGCGTAAACTCAGTACGCGGCATCAACAGAAACAGAGTCATCGGTGCTGGCTACGCTTGGCTTAACGCAGAACTTCGTTGGAAAGTCGTTGGTTTCCAATTTATCAACCAAAACTGGAACGTCGCTCTTAATCCATTCTTCGATGCTGGTATGGTAACACAAAGCTACCGTCTCGACGAACAAAAAGAAGCCTGGAACAAGATTGAAGAAATCTATGACATGCCATCAGACTACAAGAACTTGATTTATAGCGGACAAAAAGAAGGCATTCACACTTCAGCAGGTTGCGGATTGAAACTCATCATGAACAGAAACTTCATCATCTCTGCTGAAGCTGCTAAAGCTCTCAACGCAAGAGACGGCGAAGGCATGAGAGTTTATATCGGATTTAATTACCTGTTTTAATGTCGAAAGACAAAAGTCGAAAGACAAAAGAACTTTAGACTTTAGTCATTAGACTTTAGACTTAAAAAAACTTTTGAACAATTTTAACTTTTGATTTTTTAATATTTAAAATCACATTTATATGAAAACATTGAAAAAACTAACTCTTATGATGGTTGCTTTATTAGTCACAGCAACCATGGCGTTTGCGCAAAAGCCAAACATTCGTATTCTTGCAACTGGCGGCACTATCGCTGGCGCTGGTGGTTCATCAACTGCTACTAACTACACCGCAGGTCAAATGGCTATCGCTACATTGCTTGAAGCTGTTCCTGAATTACAAGACATCGCTAACTGCGAAGGCGAACAAGTTGTACGCATCGGCTCACAAGACATGAGCGACGAAGTATGGCTCATCTTGGCAAAGAGAATCAACGAATTATTAAAAGACCCTAAAGTAGACGGAATCGTCATCACTCACGGCACCGACACAATGGAAGAGACAGCTTATTTCTTGAACCTCACTGTCAACAGCGACAAACCTGTCGTTCTCGTTGGTGCAATGCGTCCTTCAACAGCTATCAGCGCTGACGGCCCTCGTAACTTATATAACGCTGTCGTAACAGCTTGCGCTCCTGAATCAAAAGGCAAAGGTGTCCTCGTAGTGATGAACGACAACATCCTCGGGGCTGAAAGCGTAACAAAAATGCACACCACTGGCGTACAGACATTCCAAGCTCCAAATGCTGGTCCTCTCGGTTATGTATTCAACAGCAAGGTTTACTACAACCAACAACCTCTCAAAAAACACACAACAGAATCTGTGTTCAACGTGACAAAATTAGACAAATTGCCAAAAGTCGGTATCGTTTACAGCCACGCTGGTGTTAACGCTGATATGGTTGAACCAATGTTGAAAAACGATTACGACGGCATCATCCACGCTGGTGTTGGTAACGGAAACATCCACAAAGACGTATTCCCAGTATTGGAAAAAGCTCGTAAAAAAGGCATTCAAGTAGTTCGCTCATCACGCGTTCCAACAGGTCCTAGCACACTTGATAACGAAGTCGACGATGCTAAATATCAATTCGTAGCTTCACAACAACTCAACCCACAAAAAGCTCGTATCTTATTGATGCTCGCTTTGACAAAGACAAACGACTGGAAAAAAATACAAGAATACTTCAATCAATATTAAGAAACTAAGAACTATGAGCTAAGAACTAAGAACTTTAAAGTTCAAGGTTCAGAGTTCTTGGTTCTTAGTTCTCAAAAAAAACTATTATGAAAAAACTACTCACACTCTTAGTTTTCGCTTTGTGCGTAATCGGCGTTAATGCTCAAGAAAAGTCATTGTATGAAGAACTCTCTGGCGTTAAGAAAAAGACTGACAAGTTCAATCTTTATATGAATATGAACGGTAGCTTCGATGCTATGTTCAACGACGGCTTCGACCAAGGAAAATTCAATATGCGCCAACTTCGTATCGAATCTAAAGGAAATGTAAACGAATGGCTCTCATATCGTTGGCGTCAACGCCTCAACCGTCCTAACAATGGTAGCGGTATGATTGACAATCTTCCAACATCTATCGACATCGCTGGTATCGGCGTTAAGTTGAGCGACAAGTTCTCACTCTTCTTGGGTAAACAATGTGCTGCATACGGCGGCTTCGAATTCGATGCTAACCCAATCGAAATCTATGAATACAGCGACATGATTGAATATATGAGCAACTTCATGACAGGTGTCAATATCGGTTATGACTTCATGCCAGGACAACAAATCAATTTCCAAGTCTTGAACAGCTTGAATGGTTCTTTTTCTGATATGTATCATTTCGACCCAGTTCTTATGGCAACATTAAACGTTGAAGCATCAAAACTTCCAATGGTTTATACTTTGAATTGGAATGGTAACTTCAACAATGTTTTCAAAACACGTTGGTCAGCATCTCTTATGAGTCAGGCAAAAGGCAAGAACTTATATTACTTCGCACTTGGCAATGAATTGACACTCGGCAAGTTCAATATGTACCTTGACTTCATGTATTCAAACGACGCTATCGACCGCGGCGGTATCATTACAGAAATAAGAGGTTATGAACTCGGACATAACGTATATAACACATCTTATATGTCATTGGTAACAAAGTTAAACTATCGTTTTGCTGACAAATGGAATGTGTTTGTAAAAGGCATGTACGAGACAGCTTCTGTCACAGAAGAATCTGAATTAGTTGCAAAAGGCAAATACCGCACATCATTAGGTTATTTAGCAGGTTTGGAATATTATCCAATGGAAAGCAACTTGCATTTCTTCTTGACATACGTCGGACGTTCTTATTTATATAATGAAGAGCTTATCAATACAGCAAATTATCAGACAAATCGTGTTTCTGTAGGTTTCATCTATCAGCTTCCGATGTTTTGATTCGAAATAAAAAAAGGATGACGATGGTCATCCTTTTTTTATTTCTGGAACTGAGGAACTGAGGGTATAATTGCCAAAAATGGTTGGTAAAATCAATATAACCCATTAGTACATAGATAAATATAATAACTTTGATGAAAACGTTTTCATCAAAGTTATTATTTTATGTCAGAATCATAGCCCTGTAAGGGCGTCAGATTAT
>JAFOBJ010000070.1 GCA_017381865.1 Bacteroidales bacterium | reverse complement strand
TTTGAGCTAAGAACACATAAATGCTCACCGCTCATAGCCCATGGCTCATAGCTAATTATTTTTCAATATTCAATTTTACTCCATATTCATCAACCCATCCGATTTGTCGTGCTGGCACTCCTGCCATCAGGGCGTTGTCGGGGACGTCTTTTGTCACCACTGCTCCTGCTGCTATCATGGCGTGTTTGCCGATGGTGACGCCGCAGACTATGGTGCAGTTGGCTCCTAACGACGCGCCTTCTTTTACTAATGTCTTTTTGTAAACGCCATGCACTGGATATTTCGCTCTTGGCACTGTAACATTGGTGAAAACGCAACTTGGTCCGCAGAAAACGTAGTCTTCTAACTCGACGCCTTCATAAATCGAGACGTTGTTTTGAACCTTCACACCATCGCCAATCTTGACATTATTTCCAACATTGACATTCTGACCGAAAGAACAGTTCTTTCCGATTGTGGCTCCAGATTGTATATGACAGAAATGCCAAATCTTAGTGCCTTCGCCAATCGTTACGTTGTCGTCAACGTAAGATGATTCGTGTATGAAATAGTTTTCAGATGCCATAAAAAGATAAATTGAGCTGTCAAAGGACAAATTGAGACGCCACGGGGTAACAAATTGAGACGCCACAGGGGTGACTAATTGAGACGCCACAGGGGTGACGTCTCTACATTGTTAGAGGTTTTCTTTTTCTATATCTTTGAAATAATTCACTGTTCCGACTTTCAATTCGTATGTTGCCAAGTCGTCGCAAACGATGATGCCCTTTGGATGCATTTGCAACGCACTTACTGTCCACATGTGGTTGACGCTGCCTTCGATGACTTGAGCGATGGCTCTTGCCTTGCCGTGTCCGTTGGCTAAAATCATCACTTCTCTTGCGTCCATCACAGTGCCGACGCCTACTGTCAAGGCTGTCTTTGGAACTTGGTTGATGTCGTTGTTGAAAAATCTTGAGTTAGCGATGATGGTATCTGTTGTCAATGACTTGACTCTTGTTCTTGATGTCAATGATGAACCTGGTTCGTTGAAAGCAATATGACCGTCAGGACCGATGCCGCCCATGAAAAGGTCGATTCCGCCATACGATTTTATTTTGTCTTCATAACGTTGACATTCTGCTTCAAGATCTTCGGCATTGCCGTTGAGAATATTAACGTTTTCTTTCTTCACATCAACATGATTGAAGAAGTTGTTCCACATGAAAGAATGGTAGCTTTCTGGGTGGTCTTCAGCAATTCCTACATATTCGTCCATGTTGAAAGTGACGACATTTTTGAAAGAAACTTTGCCTTGTTTGTAAAGTTCAATCAAAGCTTTATATGTTCCGAGTGGAGTTGATCCTGTTGGAAGTCCCAAAACAAAAGGTTTATCTTCTGTAGGATTAAATTCATTAATTCTTTTAACAATATGATTTGCCGCCCATTGCGACACTTTTTCATAATTAGGTTCGATAATAACTCGCATATTTTTACTTAATTTTTTATACAGCTTCGCCTACTAAGTCACATACTTTTTTTATGTAACTGCGTAGATTCTTTAATATTGCCACAAATATAATTTATTTTTTTGCAGAAAAGAAATAATATCCTTGCTAATTTTTTAACTTTGCAAAAAAATATTTAGATGATACTTTGTTTAGAAACTTCTACTGCTGTTTGTTCCGTTTCATTAGTGAATAATGGCAATGTCGTTGCTTTGAGAGAAAGCCTTGATGGTCAAAATCATGCTGAAAAAATAACTATCTTCATTGATGAAGTGATGAAGGAAGCTGGCGTGGCTTATAAGGATTTAGATGCTGTCGCAACAAGTATGGGACCTGGTTCTTACACAGGATTGCGTATCGGAGTCAGCGCGGCTAAAGGTCTTTGCTACGCAATGGAAAAACCGCTCATCGCGATAGACACACTTGCAGCGATGGCGTATGGATTTGAAGACTACAAGACTACAAGACTACAAGACTACAAGTTTGAGTCAACAGACATTTTGTGTCCAATGATTGATGCGAGACGTATGGAGGTTTATACTGCTTTCTTTAATGATAAATTAGAGAGAACATCAGAGACTGAAGCTCTTGTCGTTGATGAGAATTCTTTCATGGATTTGAAGCAAAGCAATCATCTTTATCTTTTTGGTGACGGTGCCGACAAACTTTCCGCTCTCTTTGAAAATGAAGCTAATATCACTGTCGTGGAAAAATTCCATTGCTCAGCGGCATATATGGCAAAACTTGCTGACGAGGCTTTCAAAAACAAGCAATTCGTCGACGTGGCATATTTCGAGCCTTTCTATCTCAAGAACTTCGTCCCAGGAATGCCGAAGGTGAAGGGGTTGGAGTAAGAACTAAGAACTAAGGCTGTTGAACTAAGAACTAAAGAACTAAGGTTTGATGTTATTTTGAGCGTATTTTGGAGATAAAGGTTGCTATTCTTTTCTCTACGCTAATCACATCCGATATTAGTTTTTTATAACTTTTTTCATCTAGATACTGGAAATAGTACGATAACTCTATTTGTGTTTCTAATTCATATGCGGACCCAATAGCTATTTCCAAATACCTAGCAAATTCTGCCGAAGATGACCGTGAAGCACCTTCAGCTATATTCGATGGTATCGATATCGCAGAACGTTGAATCTGATTTATAATAGCACTATATTGAGGAAAGATTCTTGTATGATGACAAACATTCTTTGCCAAAAGCATAGAATCTTTCCAAATGTCATAATTTCTAAAGTTTCTCATGGTTTCATAATTTTAATTAATAATGGAAAAAGGTTTAACAACCTAGTTCTTAGCTCTTGGTTCTTAGCTCTTAGTTCTTAGTTTTTCGTTTCTTCTTTCCTTCACTTTTTGTTACAATCAAGAAATCTAATTGCTTCTTAATCAAGTTCACGCTCTTGACTTGCACTTTGACTTCATCGCCGAGGCGATAGATGTTGCCGTAGTCTTGTCCGATGACGCGGAAGTTTTCTTCGTCTAAGTAATAGAAGTCATCGTTGAGGTCGGCGTAGCGCACCAAGCCTTCGCATTTGCTTTGCTTAAGCTCGACATAAATGCCCCATTTGCTGATGCCAGAAATCAAGCCGTCGAAAGTCTTTCCAACATGATCTTGCAGATATTCAGCTTGTTTGTATTTCACTGACTCGCGTTCCATCTCGGCTGCGCGTTTTTCCATCTCGCTGGCGTGGAGACATAAGTCTTCGTATTCTTCTCTGTCGGCACTAGGTTGATTTTCTATGAGATAACGTTCTATCAGACGATGTACCATCAAGTCGGGATAACGACGGATTGGCGAGGTGAAATGAGTGTAATATTGGAATGCAAGTCCGTAGTGACCGATGTTGGTTGTGCTGTAGACCGCCTTTGCCATCGTCCTGATTGCCACTGACTCGACGAGGTTTTTCTCGCCCTTGCCATCGACGGCTTCGAACAAGGCGTTATATGATTTCACCAACTTCTCGCGCGAACTGATATTCATAGAATAACCCAGTTTTGAAACAAGTTGGATGAAGTTATATAACTTTTCTGGATTAGGTTCGTCGTGGATACGGAAGACGAAGGTATAATCCTTGAATTTGCTGTCAGGTTTCGCTATGGTCTCTGCTATCGTCTTGTTTGCCAAAAGCATAAAGTCTTCGATGAGCATGTTAGCTTCTTTCTGAACTTTGACGTAAGTGTCGATAGGCTTGCCGTTTTCATCCAAGATGAATTTCACTTCTTCAGAATGGAAATTGATGCAGCCTTCTTTCATTCTCTTAGCTCTTAACTTAGTTGCTAAGTCGTTGAGAACCATAAGTTCTTTTTTATTGTCGCCATCTGCGCCTTCTATCATTTCCTGTACTTCTTCATAAGCATAACGGCGATTAGATTTTATGACAGTCTTGCCTATCCAAGTATTTACGATGTCGGCATTTTCGTTGAGTTCGAACACTGTAGAGAAAGCGAGTTTCTCCTCGTCAGGGCGTAATGAACAAACCATGTTACAGAGTTTTTCAGGCAACATAGGAATCGTTCTGTCGACGAGATAAACTGACGTTCCTCTGTCTTGCGCTTCGACATCAATTGCGGAACCAGGTTGCACATAATGCGACACGTCAGCGATATGCACGCCGACTTCATAATTCCCATTATCTAAATATCTCAAAGAAAGAGCGTCGTCGAAGTCTTTTGCGTCGTGCGGGTCGATGGTGACGGTGAAGACCTCGCGGAAGTCGCAGCGTTTCTTTATCTCGGATGCTGGAATCTTATCAGAGATGGCTTTGGCTTCTTTTTCAACGGCTTTAGGGAACTCGAGCGGATATTCGTACTCTGCGAGAATCGACTGCATCTCGACGTTGTTTTCGCCTGGATTACCGAGCACTTTGACAATCTCACCAAACGGATTTTTGGCGTTGTCGGGCCATTCTGTGAGATGCACGATGACTTTCTGTCCGTCTTTGGCTCCTTTGTAACTTCCCTTTGGAATGAAGATGCTGAGCGGCATAGATGAGCGGTCAGGCACCACGAAAGCGAATCCGTGTGAGAGGCTGAAGATACCGACGAAATCGGTCTTGGCGCGTTCGATGATTTCAATAATCTCGCCTTCGTTTTTCTTGCTCTTACGTTTAGGGAACATCGCCACCTTGACTTTGTCGCCGTGTAACGCCTTGCCTGTGTTGTTAGCAGCGATGAAGATGTCTTCGCCTTCTTCGTCAGGAATGACGTACGCCTTGCCGGTATTTTTCATGTCTACAGTACCGATGACGACTTGTTGCTTAGGACCGAATTCGTGTATGCAGTCAGGGTGCAGCAGGTAGCGATAAGGTTTGTCTTCGATGAGTTTCCCTTCCTTATGGAGCGTGACGAGAATCTGATATATTACGTCTTTTCCTGCGGCATCGCGCACCGACATTATCTTTGCTATTTGTTTGTAATTCATCGGCTTGAAAGGATTCTCGCCGAAGATAGTAAGTATTGTATTTACAAAAGTGCTGAGGCTGTTTTTGTTCTTTTTTCTTGACATAGTATAGTTGTTTTTAAAGTTTGGAAAAGGACTATTGTCCGTTGTCAGTAGACTGTTGTCAGTCGTAGGCATTGCAAAAATAAAAAAAGTATCAATCATTTAACGATTGATACTTAAAAATGTTGCCCAACCAGGGTTCGAACCTGGACTTTACTGATCCAGAGTCAGTCGTGTTGCCAATTACACCATTGGGCAATTGCGGGTGCAAAGATAGTAAAAACTTTGAACTAAGAACTAAGAACCTTGAACTTTTTTCTTAGATTCAAACCCTAATAAAAAGAGACGCTTCAATGTGTGTTTATTTTTATAGGAAACATTGAAACGTCTCTACTTATAGACTTATAGACTCTTTATCATCGCTGCTGCGCCCAAAATCGCTACGTTATTATCTGGGAGCTCAGATACTCTGACGTCGACGGAGCCTTTGTAGACGAATAACAGGTTTTCAGCGAATGACTTACGAACTGGATTCAAGAGCACGTCGCCAGCTTTGACAGGACCACCCATCAAGAAAACAGCTTCTGGTGATGAGAAAGAACAAGCGTTTGCCATCGCCAATCCTAAGATTTTACCTGTCTCTTCGAAGATTTGAAGTGCGAGAGGGTCGCCTGCGTTAGCTGCATCGCCGACTGCCTTACTTGTGAGTTCTTCTGCAGGAATCTTTGACAATACGCCGTCGTATGAAGGGTTGTTTTCTAACATCTCGAGGGCAGTGCGACGGATACCTGTCGCTGATGTGTAAGTCTCGAGGCAGCCTTTCAATCCGCAGCCGCATTGACGTCCGCCTGGTATCACTATGGCGTGACCTAATTCGCCTGCGCCGCCAGTAGCACCGAGGAGTAACTTACCATCGACGATGATGCCTGTTCCAACGCCAGTACCTAAGGTGAACATAATCAAATGTTTCATGCCTTTACCGCCGCCATAAACCATCTCGCCGAAGGCAGCAGCGTTAGCGTCGTTAGAGACAACGACTCTGACATCCATATATTTACTTACGATTTCTTGTACGTTGAAGTCGCCTTTGAAGTTGAGGTTGGTAGCTCCGCTGAAAGTGCAGTTGTATGTGTTGCCGTTAGGAGCGCAGATGCCGATGCCGTCAATAGCTTCGAGTTCGTTTTCTTTCATCATTTCCTTGACGAGGTCAACGATGTCTTTGAGATAAACCTCGATGTCGAAATATTTGTTTGTAGGGATATTACGACGTGATACGATAGTACCGTCTTCACGAACCAAACCGATGTCGGTGTTTGTGCCGCCAATATCGACACCAATAGAATATGTGTGTGCCATAGTTTTATGTTTTATAATTGTCAATTTATGTTATTGAGACGCAGCAATTACATCTTGTTTATTTTTTGTGTAATTGATACGTCTCTACATTTATCAAAATCCTTCGTAACTCATCAGTTCTATCAAAGTGGCGTTCATCTCGTATTGAGCTGAATATAACTCTAACATCGCATTTTGATAGTATTCTGTTTCAGTTACATAGTCGATGAGGTTTAATTCGCCGTTTTCAAAAGCTTTTAAAAGCAATGCCTGACTGTCGAAATCTTGCAACGATACAGCGAGTGTTCCTATGTTGCCTTGTAAAGCTTTCGCTTTTGCGTAAAGGCTGTTGAGGTAATTATAAGTGACAGCTTTTTCGTTCATGAGCAATGTCTCTGCTGCTTCTGCATGGAGTTTCGCACTTTTCACAGTGCCTTTGTTGTGCCATAATGGAAGGACCAATCCTATTGAAGGTCCGTGTTCGCCTTCGTTATGTCCTTGTGCCATCTCAGCGCCGTAGCCGACACTGAATTTAGGAAACCATTGTGCCTTGCTCAACTTGACCTTTTGTTGGTCGATGGCGAGTTGCTGACGCATCTGCTCAAAGACTGGATTTGTGTTTTCAATATGAGAATACCATTCGTCGAAATTTTCTGGCAAGAAAATGACTGGATATTCTTCATGTTGGAAATCAATGTCTTTACCTCCATTCATGATTCTCAATGTCGCCATAAGATTGTCATGATGAATAATTTCTAACTCGTAGTTGTTCTTTGCGTTAGCAAGATTCATTTTAGATTTGTTATATTCTAAAATATTTGTCTCGCCTATTTCCATCATTTTTTGATAAGCATTAGCGATTTTAGTCGCATTATCGTAATTTTGTTTGAAAAGAGCTATCTTCATCTTGCAGAAAATCAATTCTGTACAGATGGCTTGTGCTTCTGCCAAGACAGATGACCTGTCAATCTCATATTGAATGTCAATGATTTGAGATGACATTTTTCTTATCTTATTTTGATGAGAATAAACTGTTGGGAAGTCGAATTCTTGAGAGATGCCGAGTTCAATCTTACTGCTTTCTTCGCCGTAGCCGAATTTATAACCTGCTTCAATCTCAGGGTTTTCCACGAGAGCGTGAGCGTTATTTTCAGCTTTGCCTGCTTCCATCTGTTTGTAATGTGCCGACAAAACGGTGCTGTTGACTTCTATCGTATCCAAGATATTTTGATAAGCATATTGCGCGAAGGCTGTGTTTATGCTTAAAACTAATAATAATGTCAATATGTTCTTTTTCATCGTCTTAATCATTTTGTGAAGTTTGTTTTTTCGCATGAATCATTTCGTAAACGATAGGAATGACATAAACGTTGAGTAATGTCGATGTCAAAAGACCGCCTAGCACGACGACTGCCATCGGGCTTTGGATTTCGTTACCTGACTGGCTACCGTTGATAACCATAGGGATAAGTGCCAATGCTGATGTGAGTGCTGTCATGAGAATTGGGTTGAGTCGGTCTCTAGAACCGTCGATGATAGCCTGACGTAATGCCACGCCGTGTGCTGCTCCGTATTGATAACGTGAGATGAGCAAGATACCGTTACGAGTAGCGATGCCGAACAAGGTGATGAAACCGATGATGGCAGGGATACTGATTGTATTTGATGAGATGAATATCGCGAACACGCCGCCTATCAACGCTAATGGAAGGTTGATGAGCGTGATTGCTGACAATGTCACGTCTTTGAATTCGCCGTATAAGAGGAGGAATATCACAAAGATAGCGATGATTGTCATGAGAAGCAATGTTCTTGAAGCTTTCTTTGCGCTTTGGAACTGACCGCCGTATTCTACTAAATAGTTTTCAGGAATATTGACGTGTTCGTTAACTCTTTGTTCTATTTCGTTGACGATACTTACGACGTCGCGGCCTGAGGTGTTAGCTGAGACGACAATCTTACGTTGTACGTTCTCGCGGCTGATGCTGTTAGGTCCGCCTACTGACACGATTTCTGCTACTTCTTCGAGAGGAATCATCGCACCTTCGCCGTTGATAATCATAGCTGACTTGATGCCTTCGATGCTTTCTGTGTAGTTTTTGTTAAGACGTAAGACGAGGTCAAAGCTACGTTGTCCTTCATATACTTCTGATATTTTTTCGCCTGAGAAAGCGAGTTCGATGTAATGGTTGAACTCTTCCATGCTGATGCCGTAGCGAGCGAGCATGTCGCGTTTTGCACGGATTTGTAACTCAGGTGTCTCTGTCTGTTGCTCAACGCTGACGTCGACGAGGCCTTCGATGCCTTCGATTTCTGCTTTGATGTCGTTGGCTGTCATGAAGAGTTGTGTCAAGTCAGGACCGAAGATTTTTATCGCGATAGAAGCTCTTGTACCGGTGAGCATGTGGTCGATGCGGTGACCGAGAGGCTGACCTACTGTTGAGGCGATGCCTGGAACAGAGGCGAGTTTCTCGCGCACGTCGGCGAGGAATTCTTCTTGCGAGCGGTCCTTCAAGTCGAAGTTGACATCTATTTCGGCGCCGTTGGTCGATTGTGAGTGCTCATCTAACTCGCCGCGTCCTGTACGACGTGCTGTTGAAGTGACTTCAGGAATTGATAACAACTCACGTTCGATAATCTTACCTAAGTTGTTGTTTTCGTATAATGAAACGCCTGGTTTACAGACAGCTGATATTGTCAAAGAACCTTCGTTGAAGTCTGGCAAGAAACTTTGTCCCATATTGAAGAACATCGCTAATGCGATTACGAGAACAGCTAATGTTCCGCCGATGACGGTTTTCTTATGTCCTAAAGCCCATTGTAATGACTTTGCGTAAGCATTTGAGAGATTGCGTGCCACCCAGCTTTCTTTCTCTTGTTTTGCGAGATATTTGTCTGAAGTGAGCATCATCTTGCAAAGCAATGGTGTTATCGTCAAAGCGACAACTAAAGACACTAACAAAGCGACGATATAAGCGATGCCGAGTGGTTTTAACATTCTGCCTTCCATTCCTGACAAGAAGAAAATTGGAGTGAAAGCGACGATGGTAATCAATGTTGCGTTGATGATAGAAGTACGGATTTCGCATGAACCATTATAAACGACATTGAATATTGAGTCGCGTTCTTCTTTTGGCTTAAGGAAGTTTTGTCTCAATCGTTTGTAAACGTTTTCAACGTCGATGATGGCGTCGTCAACCAAAGAACCGATGGCGATACACATACCGCCTAATGTCATTGTATTGATATTCATTCCCATAAGATGAAGAACGATGAGCGTTCCTAATAATGACAATGGGATTGCGATGATTGAGATGAGTGTTGTTCTGAAACTGCCTAAGAAAAGTAACAAGATGATGATGACGAAGATAGCACCTTCGATGAGAGCTCTCGCTACGTTGCTGACAGATGCCTCGATGAAGTCGGCTTGACGGAAGATTTTAGTGTCCATCTTGACGTCAGCTGGGAGTGACTTCTTGATTTCTCTAAGGTTTCTTTCGATATTTTTTGTTACTTCTAAAGTGTTGATGTTAGGTTGTTTTGATATTGAAAGGATGATAGCATCTTCTGCGTTGAGTGATGCGAATCCCATTTTTACTGCGCTGCCGAGAACTACTTCTGCTACGTCAGAGACTACGACAGGTTTTCCGTTGATAGTCTTGATGTATGTCTTTCCGAGTTCTTCTAAATCTGTTGTACGACCCATACCTCTGAGTGCGTATTCATTGCCGAAGTCACGGATTACGCCGCCTACAGAGTTGACGCACATGCTTTCGCAGATAGCTGTCATTTCTTCCATGGTGATGTCGTAATGTCCCATTTTAACAGGGTCGACGAGGATTTGATATTGCTTGAGGTCGCCGCCGATGATTGTCACTTGTGACACACCGCCTGTTGATAAGATAGCTGGTTTCACGACCCATTCTGCCATGGTTCTGAGGTCCATCATTGATGTGCTGTCGGCTTGGAGACCTACGAAGAGGATTTCACCCATGACGCTTGACTGTGGAGCGAGGATTGGCGTCACGCCTGAAGGAAGTGCTTCTTCGAGTGTAACCATTTTCTCGCTGACAATCTGACGTGCGCGGTATACGTCCATGCCCCAGTCGAATTCAATCCATACGAAGGAATAACCCATCATTGATGCTGAACGCACGCGACGTACGTTGGTAGCGCCGTTCATAGCAGTCTCGATAGGGAAAGTGACGAGACGTTCTACTTCTTCAGCTGCCATACGATGAGCGTCGGTCATGACGACGACGGTAGGTGCTGTCAAGTCAGGGAAGACGTCGATATCCATCTGGCGCATTGAACTGTAGCCGCCGATGATTAACAAAATTGCTCCTACGAGTACGAACAATTTGTTTTCTAATGAAAACTTGATGATTTTATTTAACATAGACACCTCCTTGGATTAATGAACGTGACCTGCGTGTGGGTCTAATGCTGCTGAGCCTTGTGCCAATTTCACGTTGACAGCGCCTTTGCTTACTACTCTCTCTCCTGCTTTCACACCTTTGAGAATCTGTGTCTTGCTGCCGTCAGTGACGCCTTTGGTGATGATACGTTTTTCAAAAGAGTCGACGCATGTTTGTACGAAGACGCAGTAGATGCCCATTTCTTCAACTATAGCGCTGTTTGGTAACATAACGCCCATCTTGTCGCTTTCTGCTGTGATGAATACTTCAACGAAAGAACCTGGGATGAGTGCGCCATTGTTCTTCACTTCAAAAGTAACAGGAATCAAAGGATTGTTGATGTCTGTTGTCTTGCCGTATGACAAAAGACGTCCGCCTAATTCTTTCAAAGAATATACAATTCCGTCGTTTGTCTTGACATTAGCTGTCTTAATATCTTTCAAGACTGGATAATATTTTGACTGTACATCAGCGCGGAGATATAATCTGTCGTTTTGTGCCAATGTCATAATAGCTTGACCTGCTTCTACATAAGAATTGTTTGGGACTAATATTTCGCTTATTGAACCTGAGATAGTTGCTCTGTGAAGAGTCTTTCCTTCAGGATAATTTTTACGCATATTGTCGTAATGTTTTTTAGCTTTGACAAACTCAGCTTTTGCGTCTGCTAATTCGCTTTCAGAGATGATTTTATCTTCTGCAAGAATTTGTTTACGGATGAATTCTGTCTTTGCTTTTTCATAATCAGCTTCGATTTCTTCACGACGTGTTGAGAGATTATCATCAGCCATTTCTTCATTGTCGATGCTGAATAAAACTTGACCTGATTTAACATCTACGCCATGAACGAGGTCTTTGTTTTCAAAAGTCACGATGCCGCTAGTTGTAGCTGTTAAAATCTTTTCACTTTCTTGTGAAGGAACGATTTGTGCTGATGTTCTGATGACTTGATAAAGAGGTTCTGATACAACTTCCACGACTTCAAAATCGATTTTCTTTTGTTGGTCGACTGGGAAAGTGATAGCGTCGTCACCATGGTCGTGGCTGTGAGCTGTGAGCTGTGAGCTGTGAGCATGGTCGTGACCTTCATGGCTGTGAGCATCGTGATTATGTTCATGGTCATGGTTATGGTCGTGAGTTGCATGTTCATGGTTATGGTCGCAAGCATCAGAATGCTGATGGTCATGATTGTGGTCATGATTGTGGTCGTGGTCATGATCGTGGTCGTGAGTGCAACTTTCTGAATGTTGATGATTGTGATTGTGAGCTGCTTGTTGTGCTTTGTCGTTAGCACAAGAAACGAGTCCTGCTATGATAGCTATAACTAATAATATTCTTTTCATTTTTTATTGGTTTATATGATTATTTTATTGCTTCGGGCTATGAGCATTGAGTTGTGAGCGACTTTGCTCATAGAAGATTAAATGAAGTTATTTATAGGGAATATAATCTCCCAATTTTCAGCTTTCAATTTTCATTTAAAATTGCGGTGGAGCTCGTAATCCAAATATGGAATTGACATGCGGGTTTTGAAATATCAAAGCAACGATTTCTCGTCGGAAGTCGATGCCTTTGTTTTTAAGAATATCGTTTAGTGAAAGATTGACAAGCGGAACGATGAAATAACAGAAAGACGAGATATTGATTATATCGAGGCGATATTTTATCTCGTGATTATCTTTTGGAGCATATAAATCATCGATAGTGCAGTCGTCATCATCGCATTCGTTATCGTTGTCGTGTTCGTGATGAGAAGTGCAAGAATTGTTATCGTCACAAGCATTATGTTTCAATTGATTAATACATAATGTTGTTGTATTGTTATGATGATGATGTGGCACGACGGTATGAAGCAGAAGCACCATACATGCCAAGAAAAGAGATATATTCTTAATCTTTTTTAACATCATCATCAGTAATTATCTATTATTTTGCAGAGTTGTAGCCAGATACTGGGAGGAGTGATATTGCCCAGCAGTTTCCGTAAGGAGCTCCTGTGAGTTTGACTTTGCTTCCGTCGAAGCTTACGGAATATTCTTGTAATTTTTGTTGTGTAGGGTCGCCAGCACCGCTTTGATGCATGTCGTCGGAATCGGTAATCCATACTTTGGTAAGCATGCCTGTGGCGTTATCTATTTCGTAGCCCCATAATGTTGTTGCATGTAATAATCCGCCATTTGAATTTAAAGATATGACGAATGATGTCACGCCTCTGTCGATGAATTCCACTACCAGGTCGGAGAATTTCTTCATGCGGGCGTTGCCTTGAAGGCCTGAGCCATTGCCCCAGATGCTGTAGTTGTTGAATTCGCCAGCGATAAGGTTGCTGAAACTCAAATAACTATATTCGTGATATACCTTTTGCAAGATTTTATTCCAATCGTTTGAAAAATATCCTCCAGGAGCATTGTCGTTAGGTTGAGCGAGGCTGCCTTCGGAAGCATATTGTTGGATATTACGTCCTTCAAAATACCATATTACGCCGTGGTCGGTGCTGCCGCCTTTGCCATTCCACCATAAGTCGCGGTACAATTCCATGAGTGCGAGATTGTATTTGTAACCTTCTGGATATATTTTAGTTCCAGGGCCTGTGACTGCGCCTGCTGGCAAGGTGTTTCCTGCTTCAACGTAGCGGTCTTGCCACCATTGGATGATGTTAGATGCCGAAGCTGCCCAGCACATATTTATGTCGCCGCCACCGTTGTTCAATTTGTTAACATCGTACCAACCTGATGTGAGCGACACGCCTTCAGCGAAAACAACAGTCTTGCCCATGTCTGGAAGTGCTTCAACAGTGATTGTTATCTCGTTTGAGATAGCGTCATTTTTTTTAGCGTAAGCTGTATATGTTCCTGCAGTGTAAGTGCTGAATTTGTTAGAAGCAAGTTTTTGGTTATTGACGAAGATACTTGCTTGGCTTGTGACATCGTTGTTTTCTTGCATTACGGTGAATGTCACAGCATCGCTGCCGTTAGCTACTATATTTGTTGTTGATGCGCTAAGCACTATTGGCTTCTCTGGTTCTACAACAGCAGTCGCATTGATATTGATTTCGTTAGATTTTAATTCTCCTTTTTTAGCGTAAGCCTTGTATGAACCAGCGACTGTGGTTGTGAAACTATTGCCGTTTATCTTATTGTTGTTGACATAAATTTCAGTTTCGCTTGTCACGTCTTTGTCATCTTGTTTCACTGTGAAAGAAATGACATCGGTTCCATTAGCTACGATATTGGTTTTTGATGCGCTAAGAACGATAGGCTTTTCTTCAGGTTCTGGATTTTCAGGTTCTTCGTTTTCGTTCTCAACAGTGATTGTTATTTCGTTAGATTTAAGTTCGCCTTTCATTGCGTAAGCGATGTAAGTGCCAGCAGTTTTTGAAGTGAAGACATTGAGTCTCAGTTTATTTTCGCCGACATAAATCTTTGTGTCGTTTGTTATGTCTTTGTCGTCTTGTTTTACGGTGAAAGTGATTTTATCTTTGCCGTCGGCAACGATTTTTGTCTTTGAAGCACTGAGTATTATAGGGCTTTCTTCGTCATTGTTTTCGTCATTGTTTTCAACTTCTTTAGCGAAAAATGTGATTTCGTTTGAGACAATGCTGTCGTTTTTCTTAGCATAAACTTTATACGAACCAGCTACATTTGTCTTGAATTCATTTCCTTCGATGAGGTTGTCGTTGACAAATATTTCTGTTGAATTTGTGATGTTAGTGCTGTCTTGCATCACTGTAAATGCAATTGCATCTTCGCCGTTTGCGATGATGGTATCAGTTGAAGCGCTGAGGATTATAGGAGCCTCGATTTGTTCTTCATTGTCGTTTTCGTCTTCGACTTCTATTGCGATAACAGTAACGTTTTCAGATACGGCGTCTTCGTAAGTTGCATAGAATGAATAAGAATTTGGTTCTGTTGTTGAGAAAGATGTTCCTTCTAGCTCAAGTTTGCTGTCTGCGAAGAATATCTGGCAGTTGTTGGTTACATCATCTTCGTTATTATTTTTATCGGTGCTTATGACTTTAAAAGTTGCAAAGTCTTTTCCGTCGGCGGATATTTCAGATTTATCCACGCTGAGTGTAATGATAGGAGTTTTATCACATGAAGTTATAATGAAAAATAACGATAGGATAAACAGTAGCTTTTTCATATCAAATACATTTGGTTAATACAGATTATTTCAGTTTGCAAATGTAGTGATAATTATTGAAGTCTACAAGACTAAGAGACTACAAGACAACAAGTTTTTTTGAGGGAACTAAGGGTATGAGGAACTAAGGGTATGAGGGTATGAGGAACTAAAGGTATAAGGAACTAAGGGTATGAGGGATTTGATTTCCTCAATTCCTCAATTCCTCAAATCCTCAGTTCCTCAATTCCCTTTAACAAGTTTTCCGCTTATCGCATCTGATGGTGTAGAAGTAGATGCCAGCATGTTAATCCTGCAAAACCACTTTTTTATAGCAAACTTCGTTTTTAGTTTCAACTATAATCAAATACACACTAGAATCATGTCTTTCTTTCAAACTGATTTGACATGACATCTCATCGGTTTGATTGAGTGAAATATCAATTCTTCTGCCAAGCATATCAATCATTTTCACATCTTTAATCTCAGAATCTGAACTGATGGAAATAGTTTCGCCGGTTGAGAAAAGAGTTGGTCGTACAAAAACACTTTTCTCCACATTTTCATCTATATCATATCCCATTTCACAAAAACAGTTCGAAAACAAAGGATTTTTATATATCATCATTCCATCATTATGTTGGCATCTCACATAATTATAATCTCCATAATATATGTTTGGTATAAGCGGAGGAAATATCCCTTCTATCAATTTGTATCTAGACAAGTCTTCATCATAAGGATATCTTAAATCTATTACCTTTTTTCCATTTTCCGTCCTGATGTTATTAACGACAACCTCTTCTTCCAAACCTTTTTCAAATTCACCAGGATTAAAAGATATAGGAAGTGTAAACATATCTCCTACATTAAGCGACATGTCACAAATTAACAATTCCACATCATTTGGGTTGATGCGATTGTCATTTATATAAAAATACAGTCTTCCGTTTTGTAAATCTTCCCTAAAATAGATAGTATCATCAAAAGGATAGTAATAAATCCAATAAGGTGCCTCTGTTTTTAAATATTGTGGTTTTGAGAAATAATAGAATTTATCATTTATATGGATTGTATCCTTACTGTATATTTTGCATAAATATTGTGTTCCCCAATCTATACCATAATAGTAAAGATTAAGTTCCGTTGAATCATTTCCAAAGAAAGATTGATAAATATATGTAGAATCGGATTCCTGCGCTTTCAAACCACTTGCAAGCACAAGTAGCAGTGTCAAAGCGATTAGTTTTGTAATACTTGTTTTCATAAGCGATATTTTTAATAAATATGTTGCTACAAATATAAGTTGTAAAAAACTGAAAGTCAAGAAAAATATAAGTTTTTAGGACTTAAGAAACCTGAGGATGTTAAGTTGCTGAGATGCTAAGATGCTGAGTTCCTTAATTCCTTAGTTCCTTAATTCCTCAGTTCCTCAATTCCTCAAATCCTCAATTCCTTTTAACAAGTTTTCCAGTTTTTACATTTTCACCGCATTTGATGGTGTAGAAGTAGATGCCTGAAGGAAGTTCTTCGAGACTTAATGTAGTTTCACCATTGTTGCCATCAAGTTGTGCTGTCATAACATTTACTCCTAATGTGTTTGTCATGACTAAAGTTGCGCTTGTCATGCCTTCAGGGAGAGTATAGCTTACTTCAACATTAGTTGTTGCAGGATTAGGATAAATCATGATGTCATTTTCATTATTTTCCACGACATTGTCCGGATAATAATTTGTAAAGCAGTCATCGTTTTCATCATAGTCAAAGCATGATTGCTTATATAGACATTCATCATTTTCATTGTAACACAACAATCTTTTTATCGTGAATAACTCAAAACTAAAGTTATTGTAATGATTAAACGGACCGTCACTGCTGCCTATCCCTTCTATCCAACTTTGGAAAAGCGTTTCGGATATGTTTTCCATCAATATACGTTTTCTTTGTTCTCCATTTGCCAATACAAAAATTGAATCGTTATCGTGTAGTGTGACAAAGGTATTATTAGTGATGTCTATTCCTATTGTTTCCACTCGTTTAAATTTGACGTATCTGATAAAACCATCATTTTCTGCCTCATCAAAATTCGCCACACTGACAGTATCTCCAAGATTTAATGAGAAATCATACAGCAGAAATTCCTTTTTGCTGGTACGATTTGTATAGTAAATATTATCATGGTATTTTATTGGCAGTTCTTTTTTGTAAACGCCATACACTCTTTTGTTTTCGACATCATTTCTTATTGCGCAGAAATATTCTGCCTTGTCAATGTCAAACTCAAATGCTTCATTGGAGGTTTGTTTATATACCTTAGAATATTTTTTCTCATTTATGATAGTGTCTCCATGAAGAGCATATTTTTCATTATTCACGCTCCATTGTGCGTTTTCTGTAGGGAATGGAGTGTAAGTGTATTCTTGCGCCTTTAAACCTCCTGCAAACACAAGCAACAGGAGCAGAGAGATTAGTTTGGTAAAGTTTCTTGTTTTCATGTTTTAAAGTTTAATTGTAAATAATGTATTGAATTTTTTTTCAAAGATATGAAAATCACCCCCCCCGATGTCAAGAAAAAAATGATTTTTTTTAATCTCAGAAATTAAAAACCTCAGAACCCCATTTTTTTGAGATTCTGAGATTCAGAAATAGTTCCGAAGGAATGTCAGTACTCAGGCAGGCGACGTAGTGTGAAACACGGAGTCCCTGCAAGACGATGTTTAGAAAAATAAAAGCGCCGAAGGTGCGACAGATGTAATCTCTGTCGTCCTTACAGGACTAGGGTTGTAAATCAATCATTTTAAGCAGGAGTTCCGTGCTACGCACTCCACCGCCTGCCTATAATCTGACGCCCTTACAGGGCTATGATTTTGTTATTTTATTTTTATATAATACCTCAACTCCTCAACTCCTCATACCCTCAATTCCTCAATTCCTCAAATCCAGAATTCCAGAATTCCACAAAAAAAGTCGCCACGATTTCTCGCAGCGACCTTATCTTGTAGACTCGTAGACTTGTGGTCTTGTAGTCTTAAAAAAATCAATCACCTAATGTAGCTACCATAACAGCTTTGATAGTGTGCATTCTGTTTTCTGCTTCGTCGAAAACGATTGAGTTTTCTGATTCGAAAACTTCTTCTGTAACTTCAACGCCATCGAGACCGAATTGTTTGTAAACGTCACGGCCAACTTGTGTTTCTAAGTTGTGGTATGCTGGTAAGCAGTGCATGAATTTACATTTTGGATTGCCAGTCATCTTCATCATTTCAGCGTTGACTTGGTAAGGTTTTAACAAGCTGATACGTTCTGCCCATACTTCAGCTGGTTCGCCCATTGATACCCATACGTCTGTGTAGATGAAGTCACAACCTTTAACGCCTTCTTCAACGTTGTCAGTAACTGTAACTGTTGCGCCTGTTTCTTTAGCGATTTCTTTACATGTTGCTACGAGTTCTGCGTCTGGTTGTAATGATTTAGGAGCAACGATTCTAACGTCCATACCCATTTTAGCGCCACCGACCATCAAAGAGTTACCCATGTTGAAACGAGCGTCGCCAACGTAAGCGAAAGTAACTTTGTTTAATGGTTTGTCTGTGTGTTCTGTCATTGTTAAGAAGTCAGCCAAGATTTGTGTTGGATGGAATTCGTTTGTCAAACCGTTCCATACTGGTACGCCAGCGTATTTAGCTAATTCTTCAACTGTTGCTTGGTCGAAGCCACGATATTCGATACCGTCGTACATGCGGCCTAAAACGCGTGCTGTGTCAGCCATTGATTCTTTAACACCGATTTGTGAACCTGAAGGTCCTAAGTATGTAGCGTGAGCGCCTTGATCGTAAGCTGCTACTTCGAAAGCACAACGTGTACGTGTTGATGTCTTTTCGAAAATCAAAGCGATGTTCTTGCCTTTTAATCTTTGTTGTTCTGTGCCTGCATATTTAGCGCGTTTGAGGTCGCGAGCTAAATCTAAAAAGTATTGAATTTCTTTTGGAGTGAAGTCTAATAACTTCAAAAAGCTTCTGTTTCTTAAATTGAATGCCATAATTGTATGTTTTTATTTGTTTAAAATTTCTAACGATGCAAAAATATAAAAATAATTGAAATTAATTCAAGTGACGATGATTTATTTTAAAGTCTACAAGACAACATGACTACAAGTCAACAAGCATGAAAAATTCTTGTAGTCTTATGGTCTTGTAGTCTTGTAGTCTTCTCAAAAAATCACCAATATCTCGAACATGTTCCGCAACTGCCTTTTTTCTTCTGAATGTTAGTTGGCTGATAAGCTCGGCTGCATGAAGCGAGTAATAATCCCATTATTATCGCTGCGATTAATAAGATTCTATTTTTTTTCATAATAATTATTTTATGTCAATAGTCAATTTTTCTTAATCCACAATGCCGGATTCACGGTCGTCTTGTTTTCTTGCCATATCTCGAAATGCAACGTTGTCTTTCCATCGCTGACGTTGGTGTGAATGCGTCCTATCTCCTGCCCCGTCGAAACCTTGTCACCGACCTTGACAAAAACTTTCTCGATATTTGAATATAAGGTGAAATATAATCCGTGACGAATGAGAATCACGTTGTTGTTGCCTTGACTTGTAACGAAACAGATTTCGCCGTCGAAAACGCTTCTCGCTTTCGCTCCGCTCGTCGTACTGATGTCGATGCCGTTATTATTGACAGTGACTTTTTTCTGCGTAGGATGCGGACTCAGACCGTAGCGTCCAGTTATGATGCCTTGCTCAACAGGATAAGGCAGCTTGCCTTTGTTCTGCGCAAAATTGCTCGAGAGATTATAATCGACTGATTTAGTGTTGTTTTTCTTGGCTTGCTCTTCTCTTTCCTTCGCCTTCTTGATTTCTTCGGCTATGATTTTCTCAATCTGTTTCTTGAGTTTCTTTGCCTCGTCTTCTTTTGTCTTGATGTCTTTCTGAATCTGTGTTTCTTTCTTTTTCAACGACGCCAAATCTTTGTTGAGTTTGTCGCGGTCTTTCACCAAAGAGGCTCTTTCTTCTTTTTCTTTAGCCAAGACTTTCTCAATTTCTTTCTTGTTATTTTCGTTCTTATTCAACTGTTTGCTAATCTTGTCTTGAGTGTTTTTTATTTCCTCTATTTTTTCTTTGACTAAATCGTTAAGTTCTTGAATATAACGTATTCTGCGTATCGCCTGATTGAAGTCTTCCGAAGAAAAAATGAACATAAGGTTATTTGTTTTTCCTTTGTTACGATAAGCGATGACTAACAAGTCGGCGTATTCTTTTTGAAAAAGAGCGAGGTCTTTTTTCGCAGCTGCGATGCCGTTTTTATTTTTCTTGATGTCTTTGTTAAGTGCGTTAACCTGGCTTTGGTATGTCTTGATAAGATCTTCTCTCTGAGCGATTTGAGTCTGAAGAAGCGTGACTTGGTTTATGGTCGTTTCTTTGTTTTTTGAAGTCTCTTTCAGTAATTTTTCAGCTAATTTAATATCTTTCTGAATAGATTTTATTTTATTTTCCAACGATTCAACACTTTGGCAATTCGCAGAAATAGATATTATTAATAGTAATAACAGAACCCAGAATTTTTGAGTTGCTGAGTTGCTGAGTTGCTGAATTGCTGAAATCCTGAAGTTCATATTTTTATTTTGTTATATTTTTTTGAGATGTTAAAAGGAAATTCTAACTCCTCTCCTACTTTAATTTCTGAATAATCTATTTCTATGTTCAAATTAAATATGTCGCCTGCGTCTACGATGATTTTCGTCGGTAATAATTTCCCGTTAACTTCTTGAAAATTATCGTAGTCGATTCCAACTGTTGCCTGTTGACCATTGACTGTTGCCTGTTGTCTTTTGACTTTAAACGTCTTTGGCGTTACCAAGAAAGTATTTTTGTTAGATGTAAGTTTATAATTGTTATCTTCAATTGTGGCTTTGTATTTCTCTTTGAAATTGATGTCGTTACCAACTAATAAATTTTGCAATAAATCCAGAATTCCTGAACTCCAGAATTCCTGAATTCCAGAACTTCTAAAACTCTCAACGCTTTCAGAAAAATATGTTCTGTTACTGCGATTTATGAACTTGACCGAGTCTTCCGTTATCATCATTCTTCCGACTTCAATCCCGACTTTCAACGATAACGAAATCCAGATTATGCTGTCGTTTTGCATTCTCATCTGACCTTTCAAACCAATATTATTATCGCCTTTGACTTTCACATTGAACTTTGTTTCAAAATTGTCAAACTCGAACTGGTTTCTCTCGACTTCTCTGATGATATGATTGGCAGATAAATTCCTGATACTTGACGCGTTTTTGTTTGTGGAACAAGAACCAAGAGCCAAAAGCCAAAAGCCAAGAGCCAAGAGCCAAAGTCTATTCGTAAATCTTCTCATCTTTTATCTTTTGGTCAATAAATTCTGATGTTTCGCCTAATTGTTTTGCTTTTTTCCAGTTTTGAACAGCTTTTTTTGTTTCGCCTAATCTGTATAAAATATCGCCGTAATGTTCATAGTTGACGCCGCTAGCGTTTTTATCGTAGATGAACACTTTTTCCATCCATTTTTTTGCTTCTTTGTAGCGTTCGAGTTTATATAAAATCCAGGCGTAAGTGTCTAGATAAGTCGCATTTTGGGGTTCTTTTTCGATTGTTATCGCCGACATTTTCAGAGCTTCGTCCAATCTTATGTTGTCTTCTGAAAGAAAATATGCGTAATTGTTTAATACATAAACGTTTTCAGGGTCGTTTCTCAATACTTTATCGTATTGTTTATACATTTTTTCTTTCTCACCTAGTTCGTGATAAATGTCTGCGATATAAGTGTCGAAGTTTGCAGTGAGTTCTTTGTTGGCCGACAGGAATCTGCCTTTTTCAAGTATTTTGACAGCCTCGTTAAGTTTATCCATCTCAATGAGAGCCACACCGTTGAAGAGATAAAACAGTGGCTGCTCAGGATAAAATCGCTGCGCACTTAAAGTGTGTTCGTATAAAGCGTCGGCATCATTAAGTTCCATATCGGCAATGATTAACTGATACCATGCGGCGAAGCTAGTACTGTCGCGAGCTATCGCTTCTTGATAATATTTTCGTGCGTTAACAAAGTCGCCGTTGTTAAAATGTACAGAACCAATGACAAAATATCCTAATTCCTTGTCAGGATGCGCCTCGATGAATGCGTTGCCTGCAATCTCAGCTTCTTCTGTGATGTCGTCGCTTTCTTCTTTGCTGTCGAACCAATATTCGTAAATCTGTGCCTTGGTATTGTAATCCAACTTCTTGTTTTTTATCGTTAAGATAAATTCTTCAAAAGCTTTGTCAATTTCACCTTTCTTCTGATAATATTCTAATAATGAGGTGTTTATGTAAGGGTCTTCTGGATTGAGTTCTTTTACTTTAAGATATAAGTCGTAGGCTTTATCTTCTTGCTTGCTTTGCATGTAGATTTCAGCCAAAACCGACATATATTTGGTTTCATACGGAAATGCTTTCGTGAGTTTTTCCATTTCTTCAATGACTTTATCCTCGTTGCCAAGAAGATTGTAAGTCTCTATTTTCATCATCGAAATGTATTCGCTCACGCCGATGTTGTCTTCAAAAACATCAAGTTTTTCTATCATTTGCTCAAATCTTTCAAGTTTAAGCAAAGCGTCGATGTATACTTCTAGATAATCTAGGTTATTTGGTTCATTTTCAAGTAATTCGTTATAAATATTGACGAATGACTCGTAATCGTAGTTTTGTTTGTAAAACTCAGCGAGGCGAATCTTATACCATTTGTTTGTGCTGTCGAGTTCAACGGCTTTTTTAATCATCTCGAAACCTTTTTCTGGCAATCCTTGGTTGTAGTAAAGCGCACTGAGTTCATACATGCTCGCATGATCTTCAGGAAATGCTTTTAACGCTTCCTCGAAATTTCCTATCGCCATGTCGAAGTTTTCATTGTATTTTTCTTCAATGCCTTTAGAGAAAAACTCCGCATTCTGAGCAAGGTTCGCCTTAGGTTGCAATGTGTCCTGACAAAATCCATTGATGGAAATTGCCGACAATAATGATAATATGAATAAGATTCTACGCATTACATTTTTATTTGCTGTGAGTTGTGAGCAATGAGTTATGAGCTCACAACTCATTGCTAATTTATTTCCTTCCCGTATGTCCAAAACCGCCTTCGCCTCTTTCTGTCTCACTTAATGTTTCAACATTAACGACTTCCATTTGTTCGCATTTAGCGAAAACGATTTGTGCTACTCTTTCGCCGCTGTTGATGACGAAATCGGTGTCTGACAAGTTGATAAGTATGATTTTCACTTCACCTCTGTAGTCGGCATCGATGGTTCCTGGTGTGTTGAGCACTGTGATGCCATGTTTTATTGCCAATCCGCTGCGTGGTCTCACTTGTCCTTCGTAGCCTTCTGGAATCTCCATGAAAAGTCCTGTTGGAACGAGAGTTCTTTGCATTGGTTTCAAAGTGATTGGACCTTCTGGTAAATAAGCTCTTAAATCCATGCCTGCTGAGCTGCTTGTCTCGTATGCAGGTAAATTATTGTCTGATTTGTTGATGATTTTTACTGTCATAATTATGTTTTTATTCTATTTTGAGTGGATTTTTTCTTTCTAAAACGAAAACTATTGCAATATATGATATTAACATCAAAGTATTTATTGTAAGTTTTAAAATAATGTTAAAATCTGTTAAGAAATTGCTTACGATAAATAAAACGAATGCTAATATGCAATAGATTGATATTCTTCCGATTTGATAAGGAATTGGGAATACGCGCTGTCCCCAGAAATATGATACGAGCATCATCACGCAGTAACACGCCAGGTGTGCGATGGCGGCTCCCATATAACCGATTTTTGGAATTAATGTGAAGAAACAAATCAATGTTATTATTGAACCGATTATCGCTATTACAGTTCCGTAATATGTTTTGTCGGAAAGTTTAAACCATATTGAAAGATTGAATACGATTCCGTATAACATATTGGCGATTAAGATGATAGGGACGATTTTCAATCCTTCTCGGTAATCGCTGCCGTTTCTTCCTACGAAATGTTGAAGTATGTCCATATAAAACATGACGCCCAAGAAGATGAGCAGGCAGAATATGACGAAATACGTCATGACTTTTGCGTATAATGTCGGGGCGTTGCGGTCTTTTGCGTGACCGAAGAAGAATGGTTCCGAGGCGAAGCGGAACATCTGGATGAAAATCGTCATCAGCACGCCGAGCTTGAAGTTGGCAGAATAGATTCCGAGCTGCTGCATGGCGTACTCGTCGCCTGTTATGTTCATGTCGGACAGAATGTTAGCATCGGGAATCGTGACAAGATATTTGATTAAGATTTTATCTGCGACTTCATTTATCATTCCGACTAGACTTATCAACAGAATCGGGAATGAATATTTCAACATCGGAACGATGAGTTCTTTGTTGAGGCTTATCTTTAATGTTGAAAGTTGCGGCGCAAGTAATATTAAGTTTAAAATACTTGCTAAGATATTGGAAATGAATACCCAAATTAGTAACGATGTTTGTTCTCCGAAGATACGTTCTGCCATCATCATCGACTTTTCTGGAATGATGACTAGGAACAGAATGTTAAAGAAGATGTTTGTCAAGACATTGACTGTCTTTATCATGCTGAAGCGTCCAGCTTTGTTTTCTTTTCTTAACATCGCGAAAGGAATCGCTGCTGCTGCGTCAACCGCTACGATAATTCCTAACAAGAGAACGTAATAGCTGTTGAATTCGTAATGAATGAGTTCTGCAAATGATTTGTAGAAAATGCTGTAAAATAGGAGGAAGACGACGCTTATCAAAAGCACGAGCGTTTCTGCATTGTTAAAGACTTTCCTGCTGTCTTCTTTTTGCGAGAAACGGAAGAATGTCGTCTCCATTCCGAATGTTAAAATCGCAAGCATCAAGGCAATCCAGGCGTATAACTCCGAGATTTGTCCGTATTCGCCAGAGACGAAGACGCGAACATAAAAAGGCGTCAATAAATAATTGAGCAGCCTCGGCACTATCGTGCCTAATCCGTAAATGACCGTCTGCCCTGCTAATGCCTTGATTGGATTCTTCATATTATCAATACTTTACAATTCTCTTAACGACGTTGCCGTTTTCTGTAACGACCTTCACGAAGTAAATGCCGCTGTTTAAGTTAACTACATCAACAGCTATACAACCTTGTAGTCTTGTGGTCTTGTGGTCTTGTAGTCTTCCATAAACATCATAAATCTCTATAGTCAGTGTCAGTGTCTGAGTCAGTGTCTGAGTCTCAACATAAAGTCTGTCGCTAGCCGGATTTGGATATATCGTCACATTTGGAACGAACATTTCTTCGACGCCTTCACAGAAAGCTATCTCTTTTGTGGAAGTGGCACCGAAACAGTCTTCATAAACAGGTCGTACGTTGTAAGTGTAAGAGCCGCTGACCAAGTTTTCGTCTTTGTAATAAAGGTTTAAAGTTGTGTCGATAAGCATTGTCTCACGATAAATTTCGTAATGTTTAACGCCTTCTGTTTCAGGTTTTTCCCATTTTAATGTCGCTGAATGTGTTCCGACTTCTATATCGAAATTCTTTACAGCTTCACCTGTCTTTATTGTTTTTTCTAACGATGAACAATTGTTGACCCAGCTGAAGAATATTCCTTTTTGTGTTCCTTTGCCGCTATAAATCTCTGTTCCGTTTGCATAATTTATGCTGTAACGGCATTCTGAGTCCATGCTGCCCTTTTTCCATTCGAGAGATACTTCTACGCCAGTGTCTAAAGTCTTGGTAAATGTTTCTGCATCTCCATTGACGAGTGTGTAAGTGTCTGATTCTGAATTATCGCTGTAATGAGCGAAAATCTTAGCTCCCATCCATCCGTCGCCGAAATCATCGCGTAATGTGTATACAATGTCGCAGGAACTTATGTAATTGATATCTAAGTTATTTACATCATTATACTTGTCTTTTATCTCTAATTCGAAAGGAATGTCAAGATAACCTGTGGCATCATTTGATAATGTTATGTTGTAATATGCTGTTGTTGAGGCATTTGGAGCGATAGAGCCGAATTCTGCATTGTCGCTGTTTATTGTTATGAATTCGCTGTCGCTCTTCAAAATTCCATTGAGATTTAATGCTATTTCGCTTCCGGAATTGTTCAAAATGATGCCTAAATCTGCACTTTCTCCTGCTTCAAGAATACCGTTGTCGTTGTCGTCGTTGCTGACAATAAACGAAGAGAATCTGATAGCTTTGTCTGTTACAATGATAGAAAATCTTGTTGATGAAATTCTTGTTTCGCCATTATAAAACTCAACATCGAAGTGAAGTTTTTCTTTGTCTTCAACTTTTTTATCAATAATGAAAACGAATTGTTCGTTGATGTTAAATGTTTGATTTGCAGCGATTTCATCTATTTTTATATTGTCGTTAGTAATATTGACCAAATTGTTGGTACATGTTAATTTAGCAGTGATGTCGTTGTATGTTTCGCTTGAAGTGTTTTCAAATTCTATATTTAATTTGATTTCTTCTCCAGTGTTTATCATGCCGTTATTGTTTTCGTCGCTGAAAGTTAGGTTTTTGAAGATGATATTACCCATGTCAATCGCATTGATTGCAGCGAGGGCGTCGACTCTTCCGGAGCCAGTTTCGTTATTTTTCTTGTCGGCGAGTTTTACGGCTGTTGTTTCTAATATCATGCTTATTTCTGCTGGCGTCAGATTAGGATTTTTTTCCAGCATGAGGCACATGATACCTGCAACGCATGGTGCTGCCATGGAAGTACCAGTCTTTATTGTGTATCCGTTGCTGTTATAGTTTAATGAAACTACGTCTTTGCCTGGAGCGCATACGTCAGGGCGTATCAAGCCGATTTCTGGTTCGTATGGATAGTCGGCGTAAGATGTGTTTTCCCATGTCACAGGGCCTTGTGAAGAAATGGAGGCTCTTTTGTCGTTTTTGTCGACTGCGCCTACGGAAACAACGCATGATGTTCCGCCGGCATTGCCTTGTTGGTCAGGATGAATCCATGGTGCTGGGCAGCTGCTTGGAACTCTTACGTTGTTTGGAATTGGATTGGAATTTATATTTTCTCCTTCGTTACCTGCTGCTACAGAAGCGATTACGCCTGCTTCTAAAACATTGATGCAAGTTTGACGCAATATTGTTCTGTCTGTTATCGATGAGTTTGCGATGCCTAACGACATGCTTAATACATCGGCTCCATGTTCAATGGCGAATTCCATTCCGCTGATGATAGAATTGGCGTTTGCTGAGCCTTCATCGTTTAATGCTTTGATACACATCAAAGTCACGTCAGGAGCGACGCCAGTACGTTTTTCGCCACTGCCATCGCCGCAAATCGTACCTGCACAGTGTGTGCCGTGTCCACGCTTGTCCATGGTTTCCTTGGTGCCGTAATATGAGTTATAACCGTGATTTGGATATTCCGAACCGCCGTCCCAAAGATGGTCGGCTAAATCTGGATGTTCATAGTTGACACCAGTGTCTAATATCGCAACTAAAACGCCTTTGCCTGTGTAACCTAAATCCCAAACCTTTGGCGCATTGACTTTGACAACATTTTCAGTGATTTCCTTACCTTCTTCTGCAGCAGTGCTGACTTCGTCACAAAGAACGTTTCTGTCGCAATTGTGTCCAATCAACAAAATATCGTCACGCTTTGCTAATTGTTCGATGACTCCTCTTGTTGTCGTACATGTGATAGAATTTGAAAGCCAGTGACATACAATATCTGAAACTTCATTTTTGCTTTCAGCTGACTTTATGATGGAAAGAACTTCTTGTTGCGATTCGCTGGAAAAATTTTTCAGTTCTTTAATCACAGCTTGACGCTTGGTTTCTCTGTCGATGAATTGATTTGAGCGTTCTCTTAAATCTACACGGTCTAATTGTGATTTGAAAATAATGTTTATGCTGATTTTTTCATTATTTTTCTGATTTATAACAGACTGTAATTCAGGGTCAATAACATTTTGTGCAAAACTTATTATGCTCGTGGCAAGCATTAGTATGAAACAAAAAACTAACTTTCTCATATTATGTCTATTTTTATTTTTGCAAATATAATAATTTACTCCTTAATTTTATTTCTTAATATTTATTGTGAAAATTGTTCCTTTCCCGACTTCGCTTTCAAAACTTATGGTGCTTTCTAATGTCTCTAAAATGTCATAAACTATTGATAATCCGACACCCATTCCACTCGACTTCGTCGTGAAATTTGGCATGAAGATTTTTTTCTTTTCTTCATCTCGTATGCCACAGCCATTGTCGCTGATTTCTATATTATAATATTCTTTAACATCCTTAATTTTTATTAAGATATTTCCGTCTTCTTTCTTGCCAATAGCTTGGATTGCATTTTTGATGATATTGCCAAAAACGATACTCAAATTGTTCTTGTCGGATTCAATGATATAATCGCTTTCGTTTTCTTCTTTAAATGTAATATTAATGTTCGGATTATTATCGTAAAGATTTATTGTATTGATTATTAAATCTTTAATATTGAAAATACTGGTGTTCTTTTGAGGTAACTTCGCATAGTTTGAAAATGCCGTTGCAATGTTCGAAAGTATGTCGATTTGTTCCAATAATGTGTTCGTTGTTTCTCTTAATTTCTTGTCGATATTTGGGTCTTTTTCATTCCATGCCATTTGCAAGAATTGAATGTTAAGCTTCATTGGTGTTAACGGATTTTTAATTTCATGAGCCACCTGACGAGCCATCTCTCTCCAAGCAGTTTCTCTCTCCGAACGCATTAACTTATTCGCACTGATTTCCAGTTCTTTAATAAGATTATTGTAAATCTTAATCAAATCACCGATTTCGTCTTTACTATTCCATTCAATTTCTTCATTTTTGCCGGTCAAGCTGATTCTCTGCATCTTGTCTTGAATGGTTTTCAATGGTTTAATAGTGTTTCTTGTTACAAGAATGACAACTAATGCCGATGCTCCCATCAAAACTAAAATTATATTAAGATATGTAATGATGAAATTCGACATATTGATTTTACTTTCCATATTGTTGTCGAAATATGGTATGTTGATGATAGCCTGAGTGTTACCTTCTTTATCTTTTAATGGGAAATATGAAGAATTGTAAATTGTTCTATCTATTTTTTCTTCACATGAATAATGGAATCTGTTTTTTAACTTGATAGATTCGTATGCTTTTCTGTTGATAATCTTCGACTTAAATCCTTCAAACAATTTTGGCTGTGTCGTATTTATCAAATAGCCATTTAGGTCGTAAATGTTAATATCAATGAAATTATTTTCTTTATAATTTTTAAGATAATCGTATTCCGTGATTGATTTTTTACCGAAATCATTTTCTAGGTTCTTTACTATGCTTTTGTTTTTTTCGTATTGAAACTCAAAGGTTTTACGGTTTAATGAGTTACGCATAAATATAAATGACGTGATGCCTGCAACTATAAATGACAACCCTAATGTTAAAATGATTGTTAATTGCATTTTTGCATGTAAAGTCTGATGATAATCGATGATTTCTTGTTTCCTATGTAGTTTAAGATTAAGAAGGTACATCAATGTAAGAATGATGAAAATATAAGAGAAAGGAGCGATGACGTCAATGAAACGAGGTTTCTCAATGGTGATGATAATTGTTTTATTTTCGTCAATATTTTTTATTAAATGCTTGAAAATCCTTGTTTTAACGTATTCTTCGTCTTTATATCTAAAATTATCCAATTCGTTAGGATAGTTGTATCGTCCGTATTTGTATTGTAAAATATTTTCTTTATAACAACTGAAAGAATAGTTTACAAGCTTTGGCAGAATTACGTTTTCCGAAGAAGTGATAATCTCTGGAATGCCGATGTTGTTTAAGATGTATTCTTTGTAAAACTCTATATAACAGATGTTTAGATGATTAGAATCGATAGGAGAGAGGTTTAGCTTTAAAATATAGTAGCTGTCAGTTGTCGGGTCATCGACTAAGGTTAACTCATTGCTAATCTTTTTTGTATGATTAATTTCCAATATTTCATTGAATAAATCGTTGCAATTCAATTCGTAATCGTTCAAAGTTTCGAGAATTAGAATTGTTGATGTGTCACAAAGTGTGACGGCTTTGTAATAATCCTTGATTTCGTCTGTGTTAAAATATTTTTCGTTAAAATAATTTAAGATACTGTCGTCGGAAGGGAATTCGTTTTTCTTTTGCCAAGTGATGATATTGTTATCATTTTTTAACTTTTCAGCTGCCTCTAATATTGCATTTTCAAAATCCTTGTCAGATTCGTCGCCAATTACGTTCGCAAACCACGACATTTCTTCATATTCCTTATTTTCTTTTACAAGATAAAGAATGTAAGTTAATTGGGTGGTTATAAGTGTGATAACTATAATATTTCTAATAATACTCTTGATTTTTAATTTTGATTTTTGTTCCCAAACTAAACTCATGTAGAATAATATTCCAATAATAGTTGTAATTATTGAAAATCGTAATTCTATAAATTTATTTAGAATTATCTCGAAAATTGCTCCGATGATTAGAAATGCTACAATTGACCAAAGGTAGGATTGTTTTTCGCTTATGAAAATTTTTATTAAGCTTTGTAAAACAATAATGACAGAGCAGGTGAGTGCTACTATTAATATAAGGAATATGTAAGTGTTCGTTGTTGTGTTGTAAATTTCTAAAAATGAGAATGGGATATTGATATTTGAAATCAGTTCATATGTTAAATATGTGTATATCAATAATATAAAGATAAATGTAAAACAACTTGAAATTATTCTTGTACTATTTTTGAGTGATATTTCTTTTTTGAAGTTTAATGAAAATACTATTGCGTTTGTGAAAAATAATATTGTAAATTCTGCCAGACTTCCTAAGCTAAATGAAAATTTACAATCTTGTTTTAAGAATGAAATTCCGAATAAATCGGAAGTGGATATGAATAAATTATTCTGTAAGATTATGATAATTAAATAGATTAAGCAACTGGCTATAAAAAACAAACTATTGACAGACAATTGTCGGCTGTTGGCTGATAGCTTTATAACTTTGTAAGTTAGGATAAGGCTTTTTATGAAAATAATTATTAACAATAATCCAAGCAGATATGCATCCAGATGATTCATTTTTGCTTGATAATTAATGTTAAAATTTATTTTGTTATCGTTTATGTTGAAATAGATTTCGTATGACCCATTGATTTTTTCTGGAAGAAAAATGTTTTTGTCTGAAATATTTGGATTCTTGTAATAGAGTGGGGTAGATGTGAAAAATTTTAAGGAATCAATTTGAATGAATGTTAAAAAAAATTGATTGTTTCCTTGAGTGAATATATTTTTTTCGGAAGAATTTTTTTTGAGAAGTGTTTCTGGATCGTTTTGGTCGGAGTTCCAATAAATGAGGCTGTCGTTTTTGAAAATGTAAATCGCCTCCGTAGAACCGCAATATTTTGCGTTTCCATCATTGGAATTTATTGTCGGATTTATTGGATAAAATTTTTCAGGTTCAGAAATTATGGACAAAAAATTATTTTTAAAATCGAAAGTAAGGCTGTCGTGTCTGCTTTGAATTTTTTCAAGCGAGGAAGAAATTTTGTTTGTAACTCTTTCTTCGCTGTTTTTTGATTTTATGATGATATTGCCCAAAATTAATAACATTGTCAGCAAAATCAAGCCTAAAAACTCCTGAAAAATGCGTTTTTTGTCCATAAAAATGCGTTTTTATATTTTATTTATTATAAATCAGCGAGTTAGAGTAGTTTTTATATTTCTTAAAATTTCTTTTGATTTAAGCGATGATTTTTAATTTTTTGACTCATTGTTCATTTTGAAGCAAAAGTCGTTTAAATCGCCTAAAATCGTTTTTATTTTGAATTTCTTGTTTTTTGAACATAAGACGGCCTTATGCTAGATTTGTTACGCCCCTTCAGGGCTTGTGGTCAAATCTCACTGCTAACTTTAAAAATATAAACCAAACTCGAATATTCTCCTGATTTTCTTGCTTTTCTATTTGATTTCCAACCTGTTAAAACTCCCTTAATAAAACTGTTTTTGCTATTAAGATACTGCTCACTTAACATTGAAATGTAAAAACTATCCCATTTAAGTGGTTTAATATCAGTAAGTTGAAGTCTTGTTTCCTTGAAAATATTCTTGATTGATGTCTGTGAAAAATGGCTCAAATGTCTAGGGACGTCGTAAGCTGCCCATTTGTCTTTATAATATTCTGCGTCGTATGATTTATAATTAGGGAGAGCTAAAACGAGTCTGCCGTCTTTTTTAAGAATTCTTTGAAGATGATGAATTTCTGTTTTAAGATCGGCTACATGTTCTAGAACGTGCCACATTGTTATAATATCGAATGAATTATCAGGAATGTTTTGAAGTTCTTCTGGAGATAAAATCTTGCAATCTAATTTTTTCTCGGCTATTTTTCTTGCGTCTTCACTTGGTTCAATGCCTGTAACATTACATCCTTTTTCTTTTGCATAAAGTAAGAAGTCGCCAACGCCACATCCTATATCTAACAGACTGTTGACCGTTGATTGTTGGCCGTTGACTGTAATATTAAATTTATTCTTAATATTTATCTTTTTTACCTTATTATAAATCTTTGCGAATAGTCCTTTTTTCTCCTCGTTGTGACTTAAATAATCTTCAGATTTATAATAATTACCTATTTTATCTGGTTCAGGGCATGGCGATGTAAATAAGAGTTTACACTCATTACATTCTAATATTTCGAATTCCTCTTGTGTGAGAAAATAATCTTTTAATTTCAAAAACTGATGATTATTTTCAGAGTTACACCATGGACATTTTTTGCTCATAATATTTTATTTCAATAATTTATAACTTTATTTCACGTGAAACTATCTTCCTAGAAAAACTGCGATAACGGAAATATCGGCAGGGGAGATGCCGCTAATTCTGCTGGCTTGTCCTAATGTCTGAGGCTTGTGCTTCGTTAATTTTTCTCTTGCTTCCATAGTGAGAGAATTTAATGCGTAATAATCGAAGTCAGGACTTAATTTCACATTTTCTAATCTGTTTAATTTATCTGCGACTTCACGTTCTTTGTCGATATATCCTTCATATTTTACGATTATTTCTGCTTCTTCAACGATATTTCTTACAGATTCTATGCTTAAATCATAATTTTCTTTAAGACTATCGATGACTTCAACCATATCGGCGAGATTGATTTGTGGACGTGTCAAAATCTGAGCGAGGCGTGCTTTGTTCGCGATTCCAGGCGTGCCTTTAGATTCTAATAAACCATTAATTCTCTCTGGACTAATATTAGTCGTTTTTAAGAAATCAACGAGTTCATTAACTTTTTCGTACTTGTTTTTATAATGATTCAATCGTTCTTCTGTGGCAAGACCAAAGTTGTATGACTTCTCTGTTAGGCGTGCGTCGGCGTTATCTTGACGTAATAAGATGCGATATTCTGCACGGCTTGTAAACATTCTATAAGGTTCGTCGACGCTCTTTGTGATTAAATCATCGATTAAAACGCCGATATAAGCTTCGTCGCGGCGTAAAACTATAGGTTCTAAATCGTGAATCAAACGATGTGCGTTGATGCCTGCCATCAATCCTTGTGCGGCTGCTTCTTCGTAACCTGTAGTTCCATTGATTTGTCCAGCGAAGAATAATCCGTGAATCTGGTGCGTTTCTAAGCTATGATAAAGCTGATTTGGAGGGAAGAAATCGTATTCTATGGCATATCCTGGACGGAATATCTTGGCGTTTTCAAAACCTTCGATATGGCGTAATGCTTCGTATTGTATGTCTTCTGGCAATGAAGAACTGAAGCCGTTGAGGTAGTATTCTACCGTTGTTCTACCTTCTGGTTCCACGAATAATTGATGCATATCTTTGTCGGCGAAACGTTCAATTTTGTCCTCAATGCTTGGACAATAACGTGGTCCGATGCCTTTTATTCTTCCTGTGAAAAGAGGCGATTTTTCAAAGCCTGTTCTTAAAATATCATGTACTTCTTTGGATGTGTATGCGATGTGGCAGCTACGTTGTTCTTTCGGTTTTTCTATTTCTAAATAAGAAAATCCTGTCACGTCATCGTCGCCTTTTTGTTCGGAAAGTCTGCTGAAATCAATGCTTCTGCCGTCGATTCGCATAGGTGTTCCTGTCTTCATTCTGTCTGCTTCAAATCCTAAAGAGACGAGTTGTTCTGTTATTCCATAGCTTGCGCTTTCGGAAATTCTGCCACCAGTGAATGATTTTTCGCCTATAAATATCTTTCCGTTAAGGAATGTTCCGTTGGTTAAAATGACGGTTTTTGAGTAGATGTCGCCGCCCATTGAGCAGTGTACGCCTCTTATTATGTCGCCTTCCACGATGAGAGAATCGACATGGTCTTGCCAGAATTCAAGGTTTCTTGTCTTCTCTAAAACGTTTCTCCATTCTGCCGCAAATTCAAATTTGTCGCTTTGGACCCTTGGACTCCATACTGCTGGTCCTTTCGATTTGTTGAGCATTCTGAATTGAATCATGGTTTTGTCAGCAATGATTCCCATTTGTCCGCCTAAAGCGTCAATTTCGCGGACTATTTGTCCTTTGGCGATTCCGCCTACTGCAGGGTTGCACGACATCGCTGCCATGGCATTCATGTTCATCGTGATGAGAAGCGTCTTGTTTCCCATATTAGCAGCTGCTGCCGCAGCCTCACAACCGGCGTGTCCGCCACCTACAACAATAACATCATACTTGTCGAAAATCATATCTTTTGTTTATTTATTTCACGTGAAACGTATTATCTAACTTCTTAATTGTCATTAATTAACTTCAAATATCAAATATCTTTTTTTTATCCTAGGTGTCTCATTTCAAGGCATCTGTCTTCTTGTCTCCTCATCTCCATTTCATCTTCTTCACAAAGGTCATCGAAACCGATCAAATGCAAAACACCGTGCGCCATAACTCTGTGTAGTTCGTCTTTGAAACTGCGCTCAAAAGTCACTGCATTGTCCTTGATTCTGTCGATGCTGATGTGAAATTCAGCCGATAAAATCGTCTCGCATTCGTTCAAAGGGAAGGTGATGATGTCGGTGTAAAAGTCATGTCCCAATAAATCTACGTTCATTTTATAGAGATATTCATCGCTGCAAAATGAATAATATAATTCTCCGACTTCTTTGTCGTAGCTTTTGACAAAATCTCTAATCCATTCTTTTACACCTGACATTTCTTCTGTCAAGACTTCAGTGTCGATGAATTGTAAACTAATCATTTTTACTCCTTTGTTTCGTTTATGTTTTTCTTGAAGAAATAATCGTTGATTTTTTCTCTGTAGAACGGCTGGTATTCTATGCTGTTCATCTTCAAAAATTCTTGTTGTTTCTTCAGATTTTCCTGATATTCTAATTCGTTAATATTACGTTTTTCAAAAGAACCTTTGAATTCTTCCGACTTGCGTTTTTCTTCTTTTTCGCGTTCTTCTTGTGCGTTTTGCGCCTTCAGCATTCTCGATAAAATGTCTCTGTTACGCTTCATAGTCTGACTGGAAATTTTCTTATTTACGAGATCTTCTTCCAGTTTCTCCATATCTTTAATGATTTCGTTAATGCCGTCGTCGCCAGTCAAGCCATCTTTTTTCATTTCTTCCAGCATTTTTTGCATACCTTCGCGCAGCATCTCTTGTTCGGCGGCCATTCTCGCAAATTCCTTGCTCATAGATTGTTGCGGTTTGCCGTCTTTTTGTTGTTGTTGCATTTCTTTGCGTAATTGTTCAAGTTGCTTGCCAAGCTGTTCTTGCAAGTCTTTCATTTTTTTCATGCTTTGTTTGCCTTGGCTTGGTTTCTTGCTATTTTTAGGTTTTGAACAAGAACCGCTGGCTTCCATCATGCTTTCATTCATGTCATTAAGAGATTCTGCTAACATCAAAGCAAGATTGTTCATCGACATCATCGCTCTTTGTTGGCGCGATGCCGCTGATGCTAATGTCATCTCATTTATCTCTTTCATGGCTTGACCTAATTGCTGGTCTATTAGTTGTAACTCTGTGAAAACGAAGTTTTTAATCTTAGGTTGGCGCATCGCCATCTTCCTTAATGAGTCCTCAACCATTGTGAAATTATCGGCAATTTCTTTCTGTCGGCTAATCTTATTCGATAATGACGGGTCGTCTTTTTTCATCTTGCCGACTTCATTCATAAGACTTTCTTCTTCGTGAGAAGAACGAACTACGTTTTCCAATAAAATGCGAACCAAATGTGCATCTTCGCCCATTTGTTCCATGCCGCCCATCATCATATCCATGCTGAGTTTTTCGGCCATTTGCTTCATCTTCTTGCCAGCATCGTTTTTCTTCTGACTCGAACCTGAGTCGTCACCGTTTTCTTCCATCTCGCCAGCTTCTTCCAAATCCTGATTTATCTCGTCTTCCATCTTCTCGTCTTTGGAAATATTAAAAGGATCTTGCAGACCTTTGTTCTTTTCCATAATGGAATCTAACTCTTTCGATAATTTATTGAATTGATTTTCAGCATCTTTTGCACTTAAAGAGTCGTTGTTGTTCTCATTGGCGTTTTGCAACTTCTCCGACAATTCATTCATCTTGTCAATCAATTCGTTAAGGTCTTTTTCTACTTTTAATTGTTCCAATAAAGATAGATTTCTGTCCATCATTTCCTGAAGTTCCTTATTGCTTTTCTTGAGGTCTTGCATCATCTGCTGCATTTTCTCGCGAGGCATTTCACCAAGCATCTTCTCAATCTCTTCCATAAGTTTCTTCATCTCTTCAGGAATGACTTCCTCGAATAGTTTGTTAATTTCTTCTTGCTTCTTTAACAAATCTTCAGAAGTAAGTTCGTTTTCTTCCATAAAGTCTTGAAGATTTTTTTGTTCCTCCTGAACTTTCTCCCATTCTTCCTGAATTTCTTTTTGTTTTTCAAGAAGTTCTTTTATCTTTTCTTTATCAGTCCAATCGAGTTCTTTCTTCGACATTAAGTCTTTGATGATTTCTTCGATGTCTTTACGAAGTTCTTCTAAGTTATTTGTCTTGTCTTCCAAACGAGAGATGATGTTTTCTTCTGTCGAATCGGCAATAGAATCAAGAGTTTCGTGAGTTGGAATGCTGATGTGGAACAGTTCCGAACGTCTTGACTTACTTCCGTTAATTCCGTCGTTGTCCCAAACTTCGAAATATGATTTTATTTCATCTCCAGGATATATTGTAATTGTGTCTAAATCAATACTATAATAGAAAGAATTACGGATTTCTTTTTTGTTTATGTTGATGCGTTTTACAAAAGATTGATTAGGTTTGTTTTCGACTTCAAAATGATAAAGAAGTTTCGTAAATCCATAATCGTCAGCGATTAAACCAGAATAATATGTCTGTTTTGAAAAGTTTTCGTTGAAAGCTTGAACTTGAATTTCCGGATAAGCGTCTGGAATTACTTCAATGGTAAATGGAATCGGATTGTTGCTTTCGCTCCATTTGTTTGAAATATTGACGTAAAATTTGGAATTTTGTAAAGCTTTGAAATTGTAAATGAAGTCGTTACCTTCTGATTTAAGATTATGATTTATCGAATCATGAAGGACGATCATCGTCTCAACGTCTTTCGTGTGGAAAATGAATTTCACTTCAGTTCCTTGTGGAACTAAAATGCGCGTTTTTCCAGATAAAGTCTCTTTTTTTCTGTTAATATATTTGGGGAAATTAAGTTCCGTTTCATAATGTAAAAGAGTAGGAGACGGATTAACAATTATCTTAATCTCCGGACTTACATATTCTCCGCCCGTGACTTGGAAATTCTCCGATTGATAAATATTGTTAAAAACGTAAGAAAATTCGTTAATCGATAACTTTGTCATCATTCTCGTTCCGACAGAAGTATTGACATAAAACTTCTCTGGAATCTTTTCGCCAGTGACTTGAATTTTAAATTCAAAATCGTCGCCTTGCGTGACTTCGATTTCTTTTGCTTGAAGACTTACTTGGAAAGGAAGCGGTTTTTCGTAAGATTTATCGTAATTGATGATTCTCTCGACGGGTTTTTGTGAAAAATCAGGAAAGAAAATTATGAGAGCGATTAGGATTGTAAATGAGATTCCGAATATTTTCAGATATTTATAATTTTCTTTAAGATTTACGGCATCGCTGAAGTTGAAAGTCTGCAAGTTTTTGGTCCTTTGTTCTATCGTCGCAAGAAGAAGTTCGTTGCCGGAATTTCCGTTTATGCTATCTGTAAGTTGAAGAGTATTAAGAAGTTTGTCTTTTATCTCTGGGAAAAACTTTCCGATTAAGACAGCTGCTTCTTTATCAGACATCTTCTTTCTGAAGCGAATCAGATTTGTGATAGGTATAATGAAATAAAATATTGATACTAAAGAAAATATGGAGATTAAAGTGATGAAAAGTATCAGTCGGATTTTTCCTGAAAGCCAAGAGAAATATTCTATTCCATTGAAAATCAAGAAGAATAAAATAAGCATGACGGAGCCAATCAATGCGCCCTGAATAAGTTTGTTGAGATAGAATTTTTTTATGAAAGATTCTATCTTATTCAACAATATGCGATTATATTTTTCTTTGCCGTCAGAAAACATTACACCTAATTTAATAACCTGCAAAGATAATAAAAAAGTCAACAAGACTACAAGTCAGCAAGACCACAAGTTTTTAATTGAAAATTAGGTTTTATGAATGTATGTCGGGACGGAATTTGTAAGTAAATAATTCTTATTTTTGCAAAAAAATAAATTTTATATGAAAGAAGTACGCGTACGTTTTGCTCCAAGTCCAACAGGTCCGCTTCATATCGGCGGCGTCAGGACAGCTTTATATAACTATCTATTTGCCAAGAAGAACGGTGGCAAAATGATTCTTCGTATTGAAGATACAGACCAGACTCGTTTCGTTCCAGGCGCAGAAGATTATATCGTGAAATCTCTCGACTGGTGCGGCATCAAATTCGATGAAAGCGACATCGTCGGCGGAGAATATGGTCCTTACAGACAAAGTGACCGCAAGCCTTTGTACAAACAATATAGCGACGAGCTTATTGCAAAAGGTTTTGCTTATTACGCATTCGACACAGCAGAAGAACTAGACAAATATCGCGCAGAAGCAGAAGCTCAAAAGAAGACCTTCATCTATAATGCTGAAAGCCGCAAGACATTGCGCAACTCTTTGACAATAGCTGCTGAAGAAGTTGAAAAAATGATTAACGAAGGTGTGCCTTACACTGTTCGTTTCAAGATGCCAGAAAATTATGAAGTAAGAATGCACGACATCATTCGCGGCGATATCAAAGTCAACACAAATACATTAGACGATAAAGTTTTGTTTAAGTCAGACGGAATGCCTACATATCACTTGGCAAACATCGTCGACGACCATTTGATGAAGATTTCTCACGTCATCCGCGGTGAAGAATGGTTGCCATCAATGCCATTGCACGTTCTTTTATATCAAGCATTTGGCTGGGAAGCTCCAGAATTCGCACACCTTCCATTATTGTTGAAACCTGATGGCAACGGCAAACTCAGCAAACGCGATGGCGACCGCCTCGGTTTCCCTGTGTTCCCACTTCGTTGGGTCGACCCTAAGAGCGGAGAAGTTTCTTCAGGTTACAGAGAATCAGGATATTACTCAGAAGCTTTCATCAATATGTTGGCTCTCCTCGGATGGAATCCAGGTACAGAACAAGAAATCTTCTCAATGGAAGAACTTATCCAAGCTTTCTCATTTGAACACTGCACAAAATCAGGCGCACGTTTCAATGTCGACAAGACAAAATGGTTCAACCACGAATATATTTTGAAGAAATCTAAAGAAGAAGTCGGCGAAGAATATCTCCAATGGCTTGAAACAGAAAAAGGTATCAAGGCAGACAAAGAATACGTCGTTAAAGTGACAGGTTTGGTTAAAGACCGCATCAATTTCGTAAAAGAATTATGGGACCAAAGTTTCTTCTTCTTCGAAGAACCAACAACATACGACGAAGTCACTGTTAAGAAACGCTGGAAAGAAAACTCAGCAGAATTGATGTTAAAAGCTAAAGAACTCATTAACAGCATCGAAGATTTCTCAGCAGAAAACATAGAAAAGGTTCTCAACGAATGGATTACATCTAACGAACTCGGTATGGGACTCGTCATGAACGGACTTCGTTTGATGCTCGTCGGCGCTGGCAAAGGACCACACATCCACGAAATTTTAGAACTCCTTGGCAAAGAAGAAGCCGTGAAGAGAATTGATAAAGGAGTAGTAGAATTGTCTAAAGTCTAAAGATGAAAGTCTAAAGGTAAAAAGATATGGTTTATGGCTAGAGGGGATTTTGAGAGTTTGAGGGTGTGGCAGAATGCTAGAGACTTTGTCAATTCTATTTATGACTTGATGGATGATAATAAGAATTATGGGTTTCGGGATCAGATTCAAAGAGCCGCTGTAAGTATAATGAATAATATAGCAGAAGGTTTTGAGTCTGGTACCGAT
>JAFOBJ010000069.1 GCA_017381865.1 Bacteroidales bacterium | reverse complement strand
CCTGTCAAGAAGATACATGCTGTACCCATCAATGAGTTGAATGAACCACCGACTTGTACGAGTTGGTTACCTCTGTTACCGCCGCCGCCGAGTTTGTTAAGCATTGGGTTAACAACGATGTTCAACATACACATTGAAAAACCTGCGATGAAAGCACCGAGGAGATAAACACCGAAAGCTGTGTTGCTGTCGATAGTACCTGAAATTGTCTGGATGCCAACGCCGACGAAACCTACTGTAACAGCAGCTAAAGCTGTTTTCTTGTAACCGTATTTTTGCAACATATTACCTGCAGGAATACCCATCACTGCGTAAGCAATAAAGTTAGCCAAAACACCTAATGTTCCCATCCAGTTAGCAACGCTGAACTGATTTTTCAAAATGTCGCCCATCGGTGATGCCAAGTTTGTCACGAATGAAATCATACCGAACAAAAGAATCATCACGATGATTGCCAAAAAATTACCTTGTTTCTTTTCCATTTCTTTAATTTTTTATAATGTTGAAAACTTAAATTTAATTACTTCTTTATATTCTTCACCTGGACGTAATACTGCGCTAGGGAAGTTAGATTTGTTTGGAGCGTCAGGGAAGGCTTGACATTCTAATGCAACGCCTTCGTAGTCTTCGTATGACTTGCCGCATTTTCCTTCTGGGCAGCCGCTCAACCAGTTGCCGGTATAAATCTGAACGCCTGGCTGTGTCGTCATGATGTCGACTTTGATGCCTGAAGCCTCGCTGCTTAATGTAGCGGCTGGATTCATCACACCTTTATTATAATTGTCGATAGCCCAGCAGCTGTCGTAACCCTTGCCATTTACCAAAGCAGGGAAGTCGGCTTTGATGTCACGGCCGATGAGTTTGCCTTCGGTGAAATCCATAGGAGTGTCTTTCACTGTAGCGATTTCGCCGGTTGTAATCAATTCTTCTGTTGCAGGGAGATAGTTGCTTGCGTAAAGTTTCAGATTATGGTCTAAGATATTGCCGTTACCTTCACCTTTCAAGTTGAAATAAACGTGGTTGGTAAGGTTGACGACTGTTGGCTCGCTGCTTTCTGCTTTCAAGGTAAGAGTGAGTTCGTTGTCGTCGCTCCAGTGATATTCTGCTTTTGCGAGAAGTTCGCCAGGATAGCCACATTCGCCCTCTTCTGAGAAATAAGTGAATTCAACGTTGCCGTCTTCATTGACTTCTCCGCACCAGAGCTGGTTAGCGAAGCCGTCGTTGCCACCATGGAGGTGATGCTTTCCTTCACCGGTGTTAAGGACTAACTGAAACTCTTTGCCGTCGATGCTGAACTTGCCTTCACAGATTCTGTTAGAAAAACGACCTGGAACCTTGCCAGCGCAAGGACCGTCGCCGATATATGAAGCGAGGTCTTTATAACCAAGGACGACATCAGTCATCTTACCGTCTTTATCTGGAACCACGATAGAAACGATACCAGCGCCGATGTTACATAATGTCACGCTCGCGCCATTAGCGTTAGTGAGTTTGTAAACATAGATAGCACCGCCGTCTTCTAATGTTCCGTGTTCTATTCTTTCGATGTTCATGATTTTTTTATTTTGCTATGAGCTGTGAGCTATGAGTCGTGAGCTTATACTTTGACTTTTAACACACAGCTAATTTTATTTCAAATGTTTATTTCATTAGCCTTGGCTCATTGCTCACTGCTCGTAGCCCAAAGCTGATTAGGATAAACTCCTCTGTCGATGAGTGACTGTACTTTTGCCACTACATCTGGTTTATCTTCTTTATATGTCACGCCAAACCAAGCAGCGTCGCTCGACAAGACTCTCAACTTAGCTTCGTCGCTGTTGATGAGGTTGTTGACCATCAAAGGGATGAAGAACTCAGCCTTGATATTGGTTTGTGCTGGACCTTCCAAGAATTTCTTGAAACCTTCTTTTGAATGTTCGAAGAAGTCAGGGGTGAAGCCGAAGAAATTCATTGACACCAAAGTGTCTAAGTCGAGCGGGTGAGAGCCTTCTTCGTCGGTGAAGGCAGCGCCGTCTTCAGTCTTAGCGATAGAAGTACGTTCGACAATAGTTTGGAGGTAATTGTTTTCGTCTTGAGTGCAGACGCCTCTTGAAACGGTTCCGAATTCTGATAATGTGTTTCTCAATTTATAAGCCACCATGCTGTAAGCGCCTCTCTTGCCTTCGCATTCGGTGAGATATTTTGCCATCACTTCGTAAGCCTCTTTGCCGTAGAAGTCGTCAGCGTTGATGACTGCGAAAGGTTCTTTGATTGTGTCGGCTGCCATGAGAACAGCGTGGCATGTGCCCCAAGGTTTCTCTCTGCCTTCTGGTACTGAGTAGCCCTCAGGAAGAGCGTCAATGCTTTGATATACATATTCTACAGGAATGCCGAAGCGTTCTGTGTTGTTTACTTTTTCAAAAGCCTCAGCGAAGTCTCTGCGAATCACGAAGACGACCTTGCCAAAGCCAGCTCTTTTTGCGTCATAGATTGAATAATCCAAAATAGCCTCGTTGTTAGGACCTACACCGTCCATTTGTTTCAATGCGCCGTAACGAGAACCCATACCGGCAGCTAATACTAATAATGTTGGTTTCATTGTTTATTATTGTTTAAAGTTTAAGGTTTAAAGTTTAAAGTAGTTTTAAAGTTGATAGTTTTAAGTTTTAAAGTTTATCAAAAAATCCATTCAACCTTAAATCTTAGGCATTAAACCTTAAATATATTATTAAATTTTCTATTTATATTTATTTGAGACGTGTCAATTACATATTGTTTATTTCATTGGTGTAATCGACGCGTCTCTACAAATTATGCATTATGAATTATGCATTATGAATTATTTAATCCTTCTCGCTCCGTCAGAAATAACCACGTCATAAACCTTAGGTTCGCGGTTGTATTTTGCGAGGTATTCTTTCTTAGCTGTAGCGATGAAGTTGTCGTATAAGTCTTCTTTTACGAGGTTGATTGTACAGCCGCCGAAGCCGCCGCCCATGACGCGAGAACCAGTCACGCCGCATTGTTTAGCGATGTCGTTCAAGAAGTCGAGTTCTTCGCAGCTTACTTCATATTCCTTGCTCATGCCGTAGTGAGTGCCGAACATTCTGTCGCCTACAGTCTCGTAGTCGCCTTTTTCCAAAGCAGCGCAT
>JAFOBJ010000068.1 GCA_017381865.1 Bacteroidales bacterium | reverse complement strand
TTATACTTATTGTTGTAATGTCTAGCCATCGTAAAAAATTTATGCAAAGGTAAGAAAAATATCATTTTGAAATAATTTAAAAAAAAGGTAAAACTATCACAAAATTGACTACATTTGCAGAAAAGCTAAGAGTTCACAACTCGTAGCTCGCAGTTCATAAAAGAAAATAATTAACTTTAAAATACAACATATGGAAATCAATCAGTTAAAAGATGTAGCATCACAAGTTAGACGTGATATCATCAGAATGGTTCATGCTTGTCAGTCAGGACACCCAGGCGGATCATTGGGAGCAACAGACATTGTAACAGCTCTTTATTTCGACCAAATGCAAATCAATCCTGAGAATTTCAGAATGGATGCAGCAGGTGAGGACGCTTTCTTCCTTTCAAACGGTCACATCAGCCCAATGCTTTATAGCATCTTGGCTCGTCGTGGCTATTTCCCTGTAGCAGAGTTGGCAACATTCCGTCGCCTCGGCACACGCCTTCAAGGTCACCCAACAACAGCTGAAGGTCTCCCAGGCATCAGAGTAGCCAGCGGTTCATTAGGACAAGGTCTCTCTGTGGCAATAGGTCTCGCTGAAGCTAAGAAACTCATGAAAGACGACCATATCGTTTACGTCTTGATGGGTGACGGAGAACAAGAAGAAGGTCAAATCTGGGAAGCAGCAATGTACGCTCCTGCAAAGAAAGTTGATAACATCATCGCTATCGTTGACTATAACAAGAAACAAATCGACGGTTCAACAGACGATGTTATGAACCTCGGAGACCTCAGAGCAAAATACGAATCATTCGGCTGGAAAGTCTGGGAATGCAACGGCAACAACATGGAAGAAGTCGTTGACACTTTGACAAAGATGCGCGAAAACGCACACAAAGGTCAGGCTCAAATACTCCTCGCACACACAGAAATGGGTATGGGCGTTGACTTCATGATGGGCACACACAAATGGCACGGCGTAGCTCCTAACGATGAACAAGCTGCTAGTGCTTTGTCACAACTCAAAGAGACTCTCGGCGATTATTGATTTGTTAAACCTTAAAAACACATTACCATGGATTTCACAGTACAAAATTATAAAGATACAAGATCAGGTTTTGGCGAAGGTCTCTTAGAAGCTGCCAAACGTAATCCTAAAGTCGTTGGTCTCTGCGCCGACTTAATCGGTTCTCTCAAGATGGACGCTTTCGCAAAAGAATTCCCTGAAAGATTTTTCCAAATCGGTATCGCAGAAGCTAATATGATTGGCATCGCAGCAGGTTTGAGCATCGGCGGCATGGTTCCTTTCACAGGCACTTTCGCTAACTTCTCAACAGCACGCGTTTACGACCAAATTCGTCAAGTCGTTTCTTATTCAAACAAAAACGTCAAGATTTGCGCTTCACACGCTGGTATCACTTTAGGAGAAGACGGTGCAACACACCAAACACTCGAAGACATCGGTATGATGAAGATGTTACCTAACATGACAGTCATCGTTCCTTGCGACTTCAACCAAACAAAAGCAGCTACATTGGCAGTAGCAGAACACGAAGGTCCAGTTTACCTCCGCTTCGGTCGTCCAAAAGTAGCTAACTTCACACCAGCTGACGAACCATTCGTAATCGGCAAAGCACAGATGATGCAAGAAGGTACAGACGTTACAATCTTCGCTTGCGGTCACTTGGTATGGAAAGCAGTTCAAGCACTTCCAATCTTGAAAGAAATGGGAATCAATGCTGAACTCATCAACATCCACACAATTAAACCATTAGACGTTGAAGCAGTTTTAGCATCAGCTAAGAAGACAGGCTGCGTCGTCACAGCAGAAGAACATCAAATCAACGGCGGTTTGTTCGACAGCATCTCACAAGTTCTCTCAAGAAACTGTCCTACACCAATCGAAGCTGTTGCTATCTTCGACGAATACGGTCAAAGCGGCACACCTGACGAATTGATGAAACACTATCACTTAGATACAGAAGATATCGTTGAAGCAGCTAAGAGAGCTGTTGCGAGAAAATAATGCATAATTCATAATGCATAATTCATAATTATTGAGAGACGCCACTGTGTGACGTCTCTTTTGTTTTATAACGTAGAGACGTATTGAATTTTAAAGCACATAAAAATTCTTCAGATAGAAAGATTTGTTAATCCGTTGAGATAATATTGTTCCTTAATTTTTTTCTAAAAATATTGTATGACTCGTAAAAAATGTTATATTTGCCATTAGAAACTTTTTGTTATTAACACTACCAAAGCTACAAAACTTCCATTTTCAAAAAAATATTTTAGACACCAATGTAATTTTGCAAACAACTATAGTAATTTTAATTAACATCTTATGAGAACAAGACTAATTCTAACCGTAATTTCTATTTTAATTGGATTTAATTTAATAGCTCAGGACAGAATTGATAGTGCACCCAAGCAACTATCCTATAAATCCAAGGAAATTAAAAAAGCATTATACTGGGAAAAGAATTCAAGTACTGGTAAATGGGAAAGTAGTAAAAATTCAAAATTAGTATATGAAGGTGAAGGTATAGCTGTTGATAATTTTTTAAGTGTTTTCGTTGGAGATTATGCCAATAATAGATATATATTTCTTGACTATATGAAATATTACTGGCAATACCCAAATCTAAAAATTGATTGGTCATTATCCCGAGCCATAATGGCAGCTTTGATAACTAATGATGATTATAATAAAATGGATTCACTATCTATTAATCAGGTTTTAACTATAACATCTGATTTCTATGAGTTTATGTGGAAGAGCGACAGAGAGTACTCTTTCCCATTTTTCATTTCAATGAACGAAACACTTCGATCGGCGACTTCAACTTTGGCAGATTCATATGAAAGGGAAGTGAAAGGTGCTGGTAAAAGACATTGGAGTTCTGAATATCCGACTATTCAATTTATTACATTTAAGCGAGTTGTGGATTCTAATGGAAAAGATGTTGTGCGATTTAGAGTATATCCTCATGCTATACCTGATTTGATCGATACTTTTTATTTTGAAATTGACTATTCAACATATAGGAATTTATTTATAAAAGCAGAAAAGAATCTGTATAAATAATAATGCTATATACTTAGTAAATTTTAAGAAGTATTTCACTTTGCTATTATGAAAGTCATTTCAATATAAAAATATTATTTCAACGCTTCTCTTTAATAGCACAAAAAACTATAGACTTTAATTTTTACTTACCATTCATTACTCGTAATCCCTCTGCGTTATGGATTGGAGTGGCATCCTATGCGAGCGTTTTTTTGGTGGCAACAGACAATAGACAACGTTTTTTTAGCGAGGATAAAACAAAGGCGAACAAAGATTTAGCGGAAAGCACGACTGCTTGCCGGAACGCCCAATGTTAATGTATTATTCCATTCGTGCCTATCTATAGCTAGACACGAATGGCTGAAAACGTAATTTATCAATCCAACATCAAGCTCATGAATGCCGCTTGTTTGTTGAATGCTTGTAATTTTTCAGGGAGGTTTTCAATATTATAACCGAACAATGCTTGTGTGAGTTGTTCAATGTCAACGACATTAGCACCGATGGAGTTTTTCTTGTCTAAGACTCCATTATTTATATAATACGTTCCGTTGTTATGTGTTAAAATCGGGTCGACGATGGAAAGTTCTAGTTTCATCTTAGGATGCGTCATCGCATAGATACGAAGCATAGTCTCTGCATCGATGATTCTCGCCATACCAAGTTTATGTGTCTTTTGTCCTGGAACAGAAGGAAGGATGATATTGATTGACACTGACTCAGACTCAGACAACCGAGCAGATGCTGTTATCAAATCGCCGAATATTGCCGCTGATTCTGCGAAGACATCTTTGATGTAAATCTCGCCGTTTCTTAAATAACAGAATGCCAATCCGCAGATGTCTTCTCCGTATTTCGCAACGAGAAGATGATTGTCAAATAATTCCAAATCTTTTAAGATAACGCCAAAGTCGTATTCATCATGTTGAATGCAGCAATTACGAGCTCTCATCTTTGTATTGAAATATTCATAAACCTGATAAAAATCAATTTCTCCATCTTCTTGTAGTCTTGTGGTCTTGTGGTCTTGCAGACTTATAATCTGACATCCTGAAACCAACTGTTGACCGTTGGCTGTTGACTGTTGACTTTTGTTTATTTTAATTTTTGAATAATCGAAAGTTGGAATGAAGTTCGTTCCTTCGTAATAGTTGAAGAGACTTTCCGATGCTGGTATCAATGCTGCAAAACAAGCGCCGTTGTTTTTAGCCTGATTTAAAGATTTAATTATTACATCATTCATCAGTCCTTGTGAACGATATTCTGGATCGGTGCAGCAACCTGAGAGATAAGCGCAACCTATTGTCTTTTCGTAATATGAAAAAGGGTAGGAGATAAGCTGCAACGCAGAAACCACCTTGCCGTCTTTTTCAATGAAAACATTATCCTGATCGGTATATCGTTTCTCAAAATATAAATCAACGAATCTCTTGTCTTCTTCACTGAAACATTGGTCCCAAAGTATTCTAGTCTGATTCTTTATATTATTTTCCATAAAATGTTAATAGATAATAGTTAATAGTCAACGGTCAATAGCCAATGGTCAATAGCCAATGGTCAATAGTCAACGGTCAATAGCCAATGGTCAATAGTTCCACAAATTCCAGATTAAAATCAATGATTTCCTGATTCAAAATGCAAATCTGAAATTTCACGTCTTTATATCTCAATTGTTCAACAGCTTGTTCCACAGTGATGTTGTTTTTTTCGTAATCACTGATAATATCTTCGATATCATCATAAATTCCACCTGCGATAACAATGTCGTAATCTGTGGCAACGTCTTTACCTTTACGGCAATCAACGACGAAATTAAGCCATTCTTTGTTATAGGTCTCAAACTCGTTAAAGCGATATCCTACGTTTTTTGTTTTAAAGTAATTGAACTCGTAAACGTTTATGATAGCATTGTCTGACATTTTTCCTGCCATTGCCTCAGCTTCTATTTTTGAGTTCGTCAAATAAAATCCTTTTCCGAAACCAAGATTTTCACCATTAACATCAACTGAAGGTTTCTTTATTTCTTCGTTAGAAACGTGATATACTGTAATATTCATTTTTATTTCTTAAAGTTTTTCAAATATTCTATTTGGTTCTTTAGTCATATCTATCAAACGATCAGTAATTTTATTCCAATCAAAATCATTATTAAGCATCACTATAGATTCATTAAAATCAATATCGTCAAAATATGTCAATGCTTTAATGGGCATCATTATATTTGAATTTGTAATTTTTCTGATGAAAAATTGAAGCATTTCTTCCAATGAAAACCATGACGATAAATAAGCTATGTCTATAAAATCTTTAATTCTAGAACCGTTATCGGTGATACTTAACAACTTCATTGCAAATCAATTAAAAGTTCCAATGTTTTTGGTTCAATTGTTTCTTTGTACAACATCTCAGTTCTTCTCTTTTAAGATTAAAAAATATGCATACAAAATTTATATCAATATCATTTAGATAAGGTATAGTTTTAATAATTTCTCTAAAACCATCAATACCTCCATACAAATCAAATGCTGCATAATAATCTTCTGGCATTCCTAATTCTATAACTCGCTGAACAACTATTGTTTTAGAATTATACCAATCAAAATTATCAATATCATACTCCCATAAAAGAGAACGATTTATGATGTGATTGCCTGATTTATATTTATCTAAAAATACCATAATGCAAAAATAATAAAAAGTCTCAAAGACTCAATGTCGCAAAGTTTTTTCTCTCTGAGACTTTAATCATTCCTAATTGTCAAAATTCCTTTTGTAATCATAAACTCAGGATTATACGACATCTTCGCTTTTCTCAATCCTTCAATTCCCAAGTCTTCTTCACGATTGATGTAAATAAACTCTTCAGGAATATCATTAGCAAACATCTGATTTATAACGGTAAAAGCTCCTGTGTAATTGATGTCTGCTTTTTCGAAATGAACTCCGAAAGTCTTATAATTTATCGGAAAACCGAAAGTGAAAGCAACGACTTTATTATCAACGAACAGCACTCCGCCTTTGATTCCGATTTCTTCTGCATGATTCATCGCATATAATAAGGCTTGTCGTTCGCTGTCAATGTTTTGATGTCTGTAATCCTCGTTCGACTCATACCACTCGTTTTCTTTCTCTATACATAATTTAATAAGTTCAGGTGTCGCTGACTTATATTCCCAATTGGGATAAGTCTTCATAAAACGATTGACATGATTTCTCTTTTGCTGAAACTTATTTCCTTTCAATGTAGCGAGATTTGCTCTAAGATACACATAATCAAAGTTATCGCGATTAGGCATAAGATTGAATTTTTCTCGCATCTCATCGCTGAGTTGGTTTTCAACAAAATGACATGCTGCGTGCATCATAAAAGGAATTCCTTGCAATTCGGCTTCTTTTATAAGTTTTTCAACGATATGGTCTGCATTACCTTTGCCAATCGGCATCATGAAAATCTCATTTCCTTCATTATAATATTTAAGTACGAGAAAATCATCGACAATAGCATATTTCGTCTGATACTGAAAACGCCACGACAAATGATTCGCAAACGACAACTCGCAATTACAGCAATCATTAGGGAAAATATAAGATGTTATTATCTCTTTGTCTTCTAATGTAATATCTTTAAAATCAATCATATCTTTGAACTAAGAACTAAGAACCAAGAACTAAGAACTAAGAACTGGCAACTTTGAATATAGGCACTGCTCATTACCAATAGCTAACAAAGCGCATTCATGCTTGGCGTAAAGTCGACTTGAATCATCTGTGAGAAAATCTGTGCTGTCTCAACAGGAGAATAACCGAGTTCCGCCGCTGCAATATTGAATATCAATTCCACTTCGTTCACGCTTATGTCTTTGTCCGACAATGCAATTGACATCAAATAACGTAACATTCCTTCGCGTGTCTCTGGATTTATCTCTATCAGTTTTTTGATAGATTCTTTAAATATTTTAACAATATCTTCTTTTACTATTTCTTCCAAGAAATTCTTAGGGAATATTTCCAATACTGACAACTCGCTGAGAATCATTTCCATTTCATCTTCACTAATCTGATTGTCGCTGTTTGCGATTATCAAACCAGCTGTCGCGATGAAGTTAGCCATATTAGAATCCAATTCTGAATTCCTTACCTTTAACAATATGTCGATGAGGTCGTTCATGCCGTTTTCCAATTCGTCCTTACTTGTTCCTTTTTCATTAAAGAACACACTTTTTGAGAATTGGTTCAAAGCCTCGACTCTAATAGGATTTATTGGATGTGTCGCAAAATTGATGCCTTTGTCATTACGGAAATATTCAAGACGTTTTTTATTATCTTCTAAAAATGCCTCGACTTTCATATCCATCTTATTGAAATCCAATCCTGATGACATCTTGAAGAATGCAGATATACAGACATTTAAGTTAGGCATCGCCATATAACCGAAGCGGTCGGCAACGAGTTCTGAAAGTTGTTGCCACAACCTTATTTTATATTGTAAAGTGATTGGAACTGGAGCGCCGTGAGGAAATACGAAGTTGATGAGTTTTACCAAAGTGGCGTTTTTGTTTATTAAGTGTCCCATTTCGTGACCTATAACGAAACGTAACTCATCGTCAGTCATAAGTTGAATGAGAGAAGAGTTGACATTTATGATGTTTGGTTCGCCTTCTTCTTGAGAAGCTATTGCGAAAGCATTGACAGAAGGGTCGCCTGTGATATAGAAATCAATAGGTTCTGTAAATTGCAAAGCTTCCTTAATCTCATTGAAGATTTTATAATAACGAGAAAGTGTGCCTTCTTCAACCTTGAAACTATGACCTTCAAGCATACTGCGATAGTAATTATCAGAAAAAGGAATCTTTGCCATTTTTATGATTTCTTCAACGACATTACCTTGTAAAGCATTATAAATCTGTGTACTGAGTTCAACTTCTAATGGAAGTCCATATTCAGCTATCATTTGTGTGTTTTCCATAACATCAAAAATTATTTGGTTTTATTTACGATTGTAAAGATACTATTTTTTATGGAAATAAAAAAGGAAAAACAATTATTTTTTAGACGCCACAGGAGTGACGTCTCTATATTTTTTTAGACGCCACGGGAGTGACGTCTCTACATTATTTTGTAATAAAAAAAATCTTTTGCCTTTTGCCTTTTGTCTTTAGCCTTTTATTATCTTTGCAAGAATTAAAAAATAAAATATTATGGCATTGAATTGTGGTATCATTGGTTTGACCAATACAGGTAAGACAACTATATTTAATTGTATTTCAAATACTAAAGCAGAGATTGGCGGTTTCGCAACAAAGACCAACATCGGTATGTGTGAAGTCCGCGACGAACGTCTCAAACTCATCGACAACATTTCTCATTCAAAAAGAATCGTCCCTGCGACAGTCGAAATCGTCGACCTTCCAGGATTGACAAAAGGTGGAGAAGGCGTCGGTAACAAATTACTCGCTGAAGTTCAAACCGTTGACGCTCTCATTCATGTACTTCGTTGCTTCGACGAAGAAAACGTTCCTCACAGCGAAGGCAGCATCGACCCAGTCCGCGACATGGAACTCGTTGACCTCGAACTTCAAGTCCGCGACCTCGACCTCGTAACTCGTAAGTTACAACGCGTTGAAAAACTTATGAAAAACGGCGAGAAAGACAATAAAAAAGCTTACGAAGTTTTGACAGTCTATAAAGAAGCTCTTGAAAATATGCAGAACGCCCGTGATGCAAAAGTAGCTGACGAAGATAAAAAATACATTCAAGATATTCAATTACTTACAGCAAAGCCAATCATGTATGTTTGCAATGTAGACGATGCTTCAGCTCTTACAGGCAACAAATACACTGAAGCTGTGAAGGCTTCTTTGAAAGAAGGCGACGAAATGCTTATCATCGCTGGTAAGTTGGAATCAGAAATCGCTGAACTCGATGATGACGACAAAGCTATGTTCATGGAAGACGCTGGTCTCACAGAACCAGGCGTCAACAAATTGGTTCGTTACGCTTACAGCACTTTGAAGTTGCAGTCATTCTTCACAACAGGTACTGACGAGACACGCGCTTGGACAATCCACATCGGCGACACTGCACCAGTAGCAGCAGGCGTAATTCACTCTGACTTACAACGCGGTTTCATCAGAGCTGAAGTCATGAGCACAGAAGACTTCTTGAAATATGGCTCAGAAGCAGCAGTGAAAGAAGCTGGCAAGTTCCGCGTCGAAGGTAAAAATTACATCGTCCAAGACGGTGACATTTTGAATATCAGATTTAATGTTTAATAGCATTGAGCTATGAGCCATGAGCATTGAGCAAAACTCACAGCTCACAGCTCGTGGCTCGTAGCAAAATAAAAATATCATGCAAGAATACGTAGTACTAGTCGATGCTAACGACAATCCTATCGGCTTGATGGAGAAGATGGAAGCTCATGTTAAAGCTGAGTTGCATCGTGCTTTTTCAATATTTATTTTCAACACAAAAGGAGAGATGCTGCTCCAACAAAGAGCTTTCTCAAAATACCACACTCCAGGCTTATGGACCAACACATGCTGTTCCCATCCACGCCATGAAGAAACACTCGAACAAGCTACGACACGTCGCTTGCAAGAAGAAATGGGAATGAAATGTGAACTCAAAGAGATCTTCTATTTTACATATAAAGCTGATGTTACACAAGGACTTATGGAACATGAAATCGACCATGTCTTTGTCGGAACAACCGACGATATTCCAGAAATAAATCCAGAAGAGGTTGAGTCTTACAAATATGACACTATGGAAAATATTCGTTTAGACATTGAGAAAAATCCTCAAAACTACACTCCTTGGTTCAAAATAGCTTTCGCTGAATTGTTAAAACATTATAACAAATAACAAACGATTAATAACATGGAACTCTCTCATTTTCCTTTCCTTAAAAATCTTAAAGAAAACCGTTTCTTTCTTTTAGCTGGACCATGCGTCATTGAAGATGAAGAATCTCCATATAAGATTGCAGAACAATTAGTTAATATTTGCAAGTCTTACGATATTCCTTATGTATTCAAAGGCTCATATCGCAAAGCTAATCGTTCGAGATTGGACTCTTTTATGGGAATAGGAGATGAGAAAGCTCTCAATGTTCTTAAAGGTATAAGAGAACAATTTAACATTCCAGTCGTCACTGACATTCACGCCGTTGAAGAAGCACAAATGGCCGCAGCTTTTGATGTCGACATTTTGCAAATTCCAGCATTTTTATGCAGACAGACTGATTTATTGATTACGGCAGCAAAGACTGGAAAAATCGTCAATATCAAGAAAGGACAGTTTTTATCTGGAGCATCGATGAGATTCGCTGTTGAAAAAATACAACAATCTGGCAATAATGCAGTTATGCTTACAGAACGCGGCAATTTCTTCGGCTATCAAGATTTAGTTGTTGATTACAGAAACATTTACGACATGAAACAATGCGAGGTTCCTGTCGTGATGGATGTGACGCATTCATTGCAGCAGCCAAACCAGACTTCAGGTGTCACTGGCGGCAAACCAGAACTCATAGAATTGATTTCCAAAGCCGCTATCGCTGTAGGAGCAGATGGCTTGTTTATGGAGACGCACCCAAACCCAGCAGCTGCCAAATCAGACGGAGCCAATATGCTTCGCCTAGATTTGGTTGAACCTTTGATTGAGAAATTAGTTAAAATCAAAGAAGCCCTCTAAAACTCATTGACTTATTAGCCTAAAGCCACATCTAATATCATCATAATTATAAATCCAATCATAAAACCCCATGTTCCAGTATGAGGGTTTTCGCTTAGATTTGCGTCTGGAATCAAATCTTCTGCCACGACAAACAACATTGCGCCAGCAGAAAAGGCGAGTAGCCAAGGCTGCAAAACGATAAGATGTGAGGCTAGGAAAAATCCCACAATTGCTGATAGCGGTTCCACGACACCGCTACCCATTCCGAAGAGAAAAGCTTTCTTGCTGCTGCCAGTCACTTGTTTCATCGGCAAGGAAATAGCAGCGCCTTCTGGAAAGTTCTGAATGCCAATACCGATAGCTAATCCTAATGCCGAGATATAAGCAGCAGCATCGCCAGCGACAGAAGCCGCACCAAAGGCAAATCCTACAGCCAAACCTTCTGGAATATTGTGCAAAGTAACAGCGAAAAACAACTTCATCGACTTGGAGAAGTGGGAGCGAGGTCCTTCTTCTTGATGTGTTCCGTTATGCATGTGAGGAACTACCTTATCTAATAATGCTAAAAGTAATCCGCCTAAAATGATACTCGTCGCTGCTGGAAACCAAGCGAACTTGCCAAAACTAACTTCAGACATATCGATAGAAGGAATTATCAACGACCAAATTGAAGCCGCAACCATGATTCCTCCAGCTAATCCTAAAAGCAACGAATTGACACTCTGCGAAATATCTTTTTTAAAAAAGAATACTAACGACGAACCTAATGTCGTCATCAGAAATATTATCGAAAAACCAATTATCGTTATTAATGTATTGTTCATTGTTAATTTTTTTTAATTAGACGCCACAGGGGTGACGTCTCTACAATTTTTTTGCATCATTTCGCCAAACTTGCAATCACAATGGTTAAATTACTTGCGAATAACTTTACTGCCAATGCTAACAAAATGACTCCGAAGAATTTACGCAAAATAAAGATAATATCTTTGCCAAGCCATTTTTCAATTTTTCCTACAAAACGTATTACGATGTATGCCAAAACTATATTCAAAATCAAACCTAACATAATGTTAATCACCGAATAATCAGCACGCAACGATAATAAGGCTGTCAATGCTCCTGGACCTGCTAACAATGGAAATGCAATAGGTACAATTGAAACATTAGAACCTTGACTATCATACTTTATAATATCGAAACCAAGCACCATTTCCAATGCCAAAATAAAAATTACAAACGAACCTGCAACAGCAAACGATGCAACATCAATACTGAACAAATTCAAAAGCAAATCTCCAGCATAGAAAAATGCAACAAACATTAATAAAGCTACCAGACAAGCCTGACCTGCTTTGATGTTTTTTTCTCCACTCTTGAGACTTAAAAAAATTGGTATTGAACCTGTTACGTCAATAATGACAAAAAGCACGATGAACGAACTTAATATTTCAACTAAATTTATTTGTGATAAAAATCCCATAGCTATAATTATTTAATTGTTAATTGTTTAATACTTCCTACCAAAGTCTTAAAATCATTTAACGTAGGAATGAGTTCTTTTGTTCTTATTTTAGTTATCTTCTTAAATATTATCCATTTATAAATTATTGTTCCTAAATAAGTTAGAGACATTGAAACTCCGGCTCCGATTATGCCGTACAAAGGAATCAGCGTTGCAATCGATGCTACAGTGACTCCTAATCCAACCAAAGTGCCGTACAGATTGTATTTTATTTTATTCACTCCAGAGAAATAATGGCTGAAAATCATATCAGCTGCCATAAATACCATACCTGGACTTAATGATATCAAAACGTCTTTTATCTCTGCGAATTCCTCTGTAAAAATCCATACAAATATGGATTTGGGAAGCAGGCATACAACGAGCATACATAATGTTGTTGCAATACATGCCAGCTTGAGTAGTTTCACTGTTATTGCTGCAGCTTTATCGTCGTCGTCCATATTGCTAATGGAGGAAAACTGTACCAATGCAATGCTATGTCCAATCAGTTTTGTGGCTTCCGAAACCTGTGTGCCAGAAGTGTAAACGCCGACTTCTGCGTCACCGAAGACATTCTTAATGACAATGTAACTTATTCTGCGATTAATCATTGTCACTAGATTAGACAACTGCGCTATGCTGCCAAAACTCAGCATTTCTCTCATAGTAGCAACCAAAGATGTGGAAGAATTTCCGTTGTCTGTTGTCTGTTGTCTGTTGTCTTTAAAGTATGGTATAATACAGAAAAATCCAACTACACTTGCCACAAAATATCCGGTCATCATAGAGTAGATGAAAGCGTCTGCATTACGGATATCCAGGACGAGTATGTTTATAATCATGCTGGTTATCTGTGTCATAAACTGAATAAGAAACAAGATGTTTTGAAGCCCGACACGTTCTTTTCCCAGCAAGACATTCATATTAAAATTATGGAAGCTATAAAGGAAAACCATCAGTACGATGTGAACGCCGTAACCTTTAGGTATGAAAATGTGATAAATATCAGGAAACTGTGAATATAATGCAAACAATATCAGACTGATGATTGCTGTTACTGAGAATATCCAGAAATAGGAAAGCTTGAATATTGTTGAGAACGGTTTTCTTGGGGTAAAGTATATCAGCCCGCTTCCTGAAAGCAATTCCACGGCAATGAGAAGAAGAGATACGTCAACGAGAACTGTCGCTCCGATTCCCCAAGCTTCTCTGCCAAGGAAATTCGTGCCGAACCAAAGTGTTACAAAACCCACTAAGGCGTTTAGCAAGCGCGTCCCGAATGTTCCGAAAATCTTCTTTATCATCGAATTCATTTTTATGCAAAAATAAGATTTTAAAGGCAATTTTCATAAAACTTTTCAGCTTTTTTTAAAACAATAAAAAATTATATCAACGTTAATAAAAATAGACAAAAAAACATTATTTTTGCAACTTTAAATTGGTTCATGAAATTATCTATAGTCATAGTAAATTATAACGTCGAGCATTTCCTCGAACAATGCCTTTCCTCAGTAAGAAAGGCCATTGCCAACATTGAAGCAGAGGTATTTGTCGTTGACAACAATTCCGTTGACGGTTCATTAAAAATGCTCGCAGATAAATTTCCTGAAGTAAAAGTCATTGCCAACAAAAATAACGTTGGTTTCAGCAGAGCTAACAATCAAGCGATTAGAGTTTCGACAGGCGAATATGTCTTGTTGTTGAACCCAGACACAGTGGTTGAAGACGACACTTTCACCAAGACTATAGCTTTTATGGACGAACATCCAGATGCTGGCGGTCTCGGTGTCAAAATGGTCGATGGAAAAGGCCGGTTCCTGCCAGAATCAAAGCGCGGACTCCCAACTCCAGCAACGGCATTCTACAAAATGTTTGGCCTAACAAAGTTATTCCCTCACTCAAAACGTTTCGCTCGTTATTATTTGGGACACCTTGATAATGACGAAATTAACGAAGTCGAAATCCTATCTGGAGCTTTCATGCTGATGCGCCGAGAAACCTTAAACAAATGCGGATTGCTCGACGAAACATTCTTCATGTACGGAGAAGATATCGATCTTTCTTACAGAATCATACTTGCTGGATACAAGAATTATTACTATCCTAAAACCAGAATAATTCACTATAAAGGCGAAAGCACAAAGAAAACAAGCGTAAACTACGTCCTCGTTTTCTACAAAGCAATGGAAATTTTTGTTAAAAAACATTTTGCTAACGATGGTGCTAAAACATTCTCGTTCTTCATCAATCTGGCAATATATTTCAAGGCTTTCCTCGCACTTTTATCACAATTCTTCAGCAAAGCTGTTCAGCCTCTTATAGATACGATATTAGGTTATGCAGGCCTCGCAACCATAAGCTATTGGTGGGGAAATATGACGGTTTATAACGGAACTGGCTCTTATCCAACAACTTTATTCGCAATAATACTTCCTATATATCTACTAATTTGGCTTATAATATCTTATTTTTCTGGAGGTTACGATAAGCCTTACAAAATCGCCCCAGCAGCAGGAGGCGTCTTTTTAGGAAGTTTCTTAATCCTGGTATTGTATGCGTTACTTCCTGAACAATTGCGTTTCTCTCGCGCCTTGATATTATTCGGCATGATTTGGGTCGCAGCAGAAATGAGCTTCACACGATGGATCGGATATTTGCTGAAACGTCCTAATTTCCAATATGGTAAAAACGCAAAGAAACGTTTTCTCGTAATCGGAAGCGAAGATGAAACAAAACGCGTTGAACAGCTTCTACAAAGCACTTCTATCAAACCTGATTTCATAGGTTTAATATCTCCTGACGAAAGTAATAAGATTCCTAATAATTACCTCGGCAACTTGAACCAAGTCCCAGACATCATTGACATTTACAAGATTAACGAAATAATTTTCTGTTCAAAAGACTTGTCACATCAATTGATAATCGACAAGATGGAAGAATGGCATTCATCTCTTGATTATAAAATTGCTCCAGAAGACACTTTGTCAATCATCGGAAGCAACTCAATAAACACAAGAGGCGACTTATACACAATTGATATAAAAACCATCAGTACAAATTCCAACAAAAGAAAGAAACGCCTGTTCGATTTGATTTCTTCTTTCTTAGGAATTGTACTCTGGATATTCCTGGTTTTCTTTATAAACAAGCCATTTCACTTCTTAAAGAGTTGCTTTAAAGTTTTATTTGGAAAGTATTCATGGATAGGATATTGCAATATAAAGAACCATGAAAAATTAAGACTTCCAAAAATCAAGAAAGGCATCTTTGACCCATCTGCAAATATTAGCAGAACTGGTTTAACAGAGGAAGAAAAAGAACATCTGAATCTCATGTACGCAAGAGATTACAGCTTGTCAAAAGATATAAATTTCTTTTTTAGAGCATTGAAAAAATAATTAGTAAACAATATAAAACTTAATTTTATGATAAACAGAAGGTTTTTAAGAGTCAAGGTCTTGCAAGCAGTTTATGCTTATTTAGGTTCTGGCGAAGAACATGTTGAAGAAGGTGTAAAACATTTGCTTGAAAGCATCGATAAAATGAAAGATTTATTCTCATGGCAATTATCGTTTCTTGTTGAAACTAAACGCTTTGCAGAAAATAGGATAGAGGAAAACAAACGCAAAAACTTCCCTACACAGGAAGATTTGTATCCTAATATGCGCTATGTTAACAATCGCGTTTTAGTTGCTCTTGAAAACAACAAAGACCTTCGCAAAGAGGAAGAAAGATTGAAAATCAATTGGGCAAATCATCAAGACATTGTAAGAAATTATTATAACATGATGCGCAATACTGAAGAGTATCAAAGTTATATGTCAGACGATGTCGACAATTTCGAGCACGACAAGAAGTTCATCGTTAAAATGTTAACCGAATACTTCTCAGACCTCGAAGTACTTCAAGATTTTTATGAAGAAAAAAGCATCTTCTTCGTTGATGATTATCATTTAGTTACATCTATGTTGATTAAATTCTTCTCTGATATGAAAGCTAGTTTCAACGAATCTTCTTTACTTCCAACCATTTACAAGACAGAGAAAGACCCTGTTAATGAAGATAAAGAATTTGTCAAGAAATTGTTCAGAGACGTTCTTAAACATGATGACGAATACGGCAAACTCGTTGGTGCCAACACATCGAACTGGGAAAAAGAACGCGTTTGCGTCATGGATATGATTATATTGAAAATGGCATTGACAGAATTCTGCTGTTTCCCATATATTCCAGTGAAAGTGACTATGAATGAATACATTGAAATATCAAAATATTTCAACACTCCTAAGAGTAAGATATTCGTAAATGGTATTTTAGACAGAATCTTAAAGAAACTTAACGAAGAAAACGCCATTGTTAAAAAAGGCATAGGTTTATTGGATTCTTAATAATAATTAAGACAAAAGTTCGTTAGTCACTTAATAAAAGTTAACATTGTGAGAAAAAAGTTATACATACTATTAGTCTTTCTATCGTTGTTGTCGATTGGTTTCGCGCAACAGAAAGATGGTACGTATAACTTTTTGAACATGACGAGTTCTTCAAGAGTAGCAGCTTTGGGCGGAACAATTCTTCCCATCTATAATCCAGACATTCAATCTGTTATCTACAATCCTTCATTAATCAATTCGACGATGAGCAACTCGCTATCTCTTTCGTATGTCGACTATTACACCGACATCAGCATCGGTTCGATACAATACGGAAGGACATTTAATAAAATAGGTAGTTTCGTCGGAACAATACAATACAACGATTATGGAGATTTCTTTTATGCTGATGAAAATGGCATTATAGACGAAGCGACGTTTTCAGCATCCAATTATGTTATAAATATCGGCTGGGGACGTCAGTTGAACGATAAATTAAGCATCGGTGCCAATTTGAAATTCGCTGGACTTCAATTTGAAAACAATTCTTCATTTGCCATCGCCGTTGACGTCGCTGGATCTTATGTAAGCAAAAGCAATTGGGTGTTTTCATTGGCGGCTCTCAACATCGGCTCTGAGCTCCATAACAATTATCAAGGATTCAACAGCAAATTGCCATTCAAAATGCAAGCTGGTCTTTCCAAGAAATTGGAACATTTGCCACTCACGTTCATCTTCGTTTACGACAACATCCAAAAATGGGATTTAGGTTATGACGATCCTTTAGATTTGGAAAACAATTACGACCCTATAACAGGCGAAATGAAGAAAAAAAGCAAGCTTGATGCGTTTGCTGACAATTTATTAAGCCATGTCGTTGTCGCTGGCGAATTGAATTTAGGGAAGAACTTGACTTTACGCCTCGGATATAATTACGGATTGCGTAAAAACATGATAAGCCCGACCAAAAAAGGAGCTGTCGGATTGTCGTACGGCGTCGCCATAAACGTTTATAAATTCAACATAAGTTATTCTCGCTCAGAGATGCACATTCATGGCTCGCCAAATTACATCACTATTTCAACCAATTTAGACAGCTTTAAAAAACATTAAGAAATAATAATGTATCTTCAAGAGTTAAAGTTAAGCAATTTTAAGAATTGTCAGTCAGCTGATTTATCATTATCAGAAAAAATAAACTGTTTCGTAGGACTGAATGCAGCTGGCAAGACAAACATCTTGGATTCAATATATTATCTAGCTTTTTGCAAAAGTTATTTTACTTTAACAGATAAACAAAATATAAAACACGGAGAAGAATTCTTCGCCATTCATGGTGACTTTCACTTTGACAATGAAGAACTTCACACAATTTCTTGCGTACAAAAATCTGCGACAAAGAAGTCATTTAAGTGCGACAAGAAAGAATATGAACGTCTTGCCGACCATATCGGGAAAATTCCTTTGGTAATGATTTCACCTTACGACAGCGACCTGATTAACAACGGCAGCGAGCTGAGGCGCAAGTTCATCGACGGCGTAATATCACAATTTGACGCAGCATATCTCAACAGCCTTTTAAACTACAACAAGGCACTTCTGCAAAGAAATAAACAGCTCAAATTCTTTTCAGAAAACAGGTTCTGGGATAATACATTACTTGAAATTTGGGACCAGCAGCTCATTCAAAATGCAGTTCCAATCAATGAGAAAAGAAAGTTATTCTTGGAAGAATTTGTCCCTGTATTTCAAAAATATTATGAAATAGTATCAGGCACAAATGAAAGAGTAGCAATAACTTACAATTCGACTCTCAACGAAAGACCTTACGAAGAATTACTGGCTGAAAGTCTCAATCACGACAGATACAGCACTTATACGAATGTCGGGATTCATAAGGATGATTTAACATTCCTTATCAATGATCATCCGGTGAAGCAATTCGCATCACAAGGCCAGCAGAAATCGTTTGTGATTGCCATAAAACTTGCGCAATTTGATTTCAATTACAAGAAGATAGGACATAAGCCGATATTACTTTTAGACGACATTTTTGACAAATTAGACGACAACAGAGTTGCTCAACTTGTGAAACTTGTAGGCAACGACCATTTTGGACAAGTATTTATTACAGACACGCAACGTCAGAGAATCAAATATCTGATGGACAACACTGTGGTGAATCATAAGATTTTTAAAGTTAACAATGGTATAATTTCCACTGACGATGAATGAAGACGGATACACATTAGCGGAACTGATAAACGAGTTCTACAAACGCCATCATAGAGAAGACAGTCTCGACGAGATGAAAATCATTGAATCGTGGAGAAGTGTCGTTGGTGGATTCATTGCTGCGCACACATTAGATTTAAGAATCACGAAAGGCATTTTATATGTCAAAGTCGATGCCGATTCATTAAGAAATGAACTGATGTATTCCAAGACGATTTTGTTAAGAAATATTAACAGAGTTTCAGGCACAGATATCTTGAAAGATATTGTCATAATTTAATGAAGTAAAACTTGTTTCAATACATTTTTTTTGTATTTTTGTAGCATAAACAATATATTTCTTTAAATAAAAGAACAATAACAACTTATAGAATTAAAATAATATGATTAACTCACAAGACATTAAAAAAGGAACATGTATCCGTTTCAACGGAAAACTTTATTTCTGCGTTGATTTCCAACACGTAAAACCTGGTAAAGGTAACACTTTCATGCGTGTAACATTGAAGAGCATTGTTGACGGTCGTACATTAGAACATCGTTTTGACATTAGTGAGAAACTTGAAGACGTACGCGTTGAACGTCGTCAATATCAATATCTTTACAAAGAAGGTGATGATTTTATCTTCATGAACCAAGAAGATTATGAGCAAATTCCTCTCAACAGAGAATTAATTACTGGTGTTGACTTCCTCAAAGAAAGCGACATTTGCGAAGTTGTATTCGACACATCAACAGAAACAGTTCTTTTCGCAGAATTACCTATCAAGACTGTTTTGGAAGTTACTTATACAGAACCTGGCGAAAAAGGCAACACAGCAACTAACGCTATGAAAGACGCTACAGTTGAAACAGGCGCAACAGTTAGAGTTCCTTTATTCATCAACACTGGCGATAAAATTAGAGTAGATACTCGTACAGGCGAATACACTGAAAGAGTAAAATAATTGAATTAAATGAAAATAAATCCAAATACGACTCTCAAGTGCGTCGCTGATTATATTGGAGCAAAAAAAACGATCGGGGATCCCAACTTTGTGATCTCCGGTCTTAATGAAATCCACGAGGTAGAAGCTGGCGACATCACTTTTGTAGATCACCCAAAATATTACAGCAAAGCTTTAAATTCTGCCGCCACGACTATCATTATCAACAGTGAAGATGTTGAATGTCCTGAAGGCAAAGCTTTGATAATCCACGATAGTCCTTTAGACGCTTTCAACAAGCTGATATTATCTTATCGTAGATTTGAACCTGCGACAGCAATGATAGGACCCAAGGCCGAAATTGGTGAAGGAACTATAATAGAGCCAGGTGTTTTTGTCGGTGATAGAGTTAAGATTGGAAAGAATTGCATTATCCATCCGAACGTTACAATCTACAATCACGTTATTATTGGCGACAATGTAATTATTCAAAGTGGCAGTGTCATTGGAGGTGATGCCTGTTATTTTCAACGTCGACCAGACGGATTCGTTAAATTCGAGTCATGTGGCAGAGTCATCATCGAAGACGATGTAGAAATCGGAGCTTGCTGTTGTGTAGATATTGGCGTTACAAGCGACACTATAGTTGGCAAAGGCACAAAAATGGATAACTTCGTCCAAATCGGCCACGATGCGAAACTCGGCAAGAATTGTTTCTTAGGAGCCCATGCTTCAGTAGGAGGCGTCACAGTGGTGAAGGACAATGTTTCTATCTGGGCGATGGCATCTGTCAATAAAGACCTCGTCATTGCAGAAGGAACAGTAGTTCTCGCTTATTCCGGTGTAGACAAAGACACTATACCAGGCAAGACATACTTTGGAGTTCCAGCTGACGAAGCCATAAAGAAATGGAGAGAAATAGCGGCTGTTAAAGCACTTCCTGATTTAGTTGCAAAAGTAAATAAACAATAAAAATGTTTATAACCTAATAAAAATATTTCAGAAGTTTAACTTTTGAAATATTTTTGTATTAATTACTCTTATATTTATTATAAACAAAACCAAATACAAAAATGAAAGAGAGAAATATTAGCATTGATTTTTTAAAATTTTTTGCAGTTTTACTGATTACAAACTCTCATATGGAAAATCTTTACGGAGATTACAGCTTTCTTGCAACAGGTGGTACCATTGGAGATGCCCTGTTTTTCTTCTGTTCAGGTTTTACAATATTTTCAAGACCAATGAATGGTATTCTTGAATTCCCTAATTGGTATAAAAAACGTATTAATAGAATCTATCCAACAATAATAGCAACAGCACTAATAGGAAGTGTTTTCTTTAATACACAAACAGATATTCTGGAAATAATATTAGCAAAAAAATACTGGTTTGTACCTTGCATTATGATTTATTATGTTGCAATATTCTTTATTGGTTCTTACTTTAAAGATAATTTCCTTCCAATTTTCATATCAGTTATTGCTCTAACAGCTGTATGGTTTTATTTCCTATCTCAAACACCTGGCTTTTTAATATATGGAGGTCATATCATAAGATGGTTGTTATTCTTTGATTTTATGCTATTAGGTGCAAAAATGGGAACTATGACAGATAAAATAAAAAGCAAACCAATATTAGATACAATTATGCTTTTCCTCTGCATAATAACATTTTATATATTACTGATATTAGGAATTAGAGCAAATAACTTTGTTGTTTTTCAGTTTTTCAGTATTATACCTTTAATGGGAGTGGTTTACTATTTTTATAAGGTCGGAGCAAGTAAGGCAATAGAAAAAATATATCGTAACAAAAGTGGAAATTTCATAATAAGATTTATCAGCGGTCTATGTCTTGAAGTATATCTTGTTCAAAATTTCATATTTACTGATAAATTGAATCATATTTTTCCTCTCAATATATTAATAATATTGCTAATTATATTTATAGCTGCTTATCTGACCAGATGTTTGTCCAGATTTATATCTCAAACATTCAAAGATGACAATTACAACTATAAAAAAATAATAGATTTATATTAGTATGTAAATTTATTCTTATTTTAGACAATTATAAAAGGCAGGTAACTTGGAGTATTCATATACATACCAGTTACCTGTTTTTTTGCCAAATCACCAACCATTTTTGACGACATTACTACGAGAATGATATCTAAAAAAGGCGTCACTATAATAGCAACGCCCAATAATTATGCATTATGAATTAAGAATTATGAATTGATCAAATCGCTTCTTCCGAGCGTTTTCTCATTTCTTCTGAAATGGCAATGAATTCTTCAACATTCATATCTTTTATGAAAATCAAGCCATGTGTAGATCTAATCAACGGACGTGGATTTTCATAGAAATAATTTTTACCCAAAATCAACTGCACGTCATGCAATTGCTTAATCCATGTCTTCTTGGAAATGTCACTGAACGGTCCGTTGTGCAAAGGATTTGGAAATTCAGCCTTTACTTGTGACAAATAACTAGCCGCAAAAGATTTGTCCAATACAGCCAAAGCGTTAAGAGAGACAGGGACATACATGTTAGCTTCTGCTGGATGGAACTTAAACCATACGTTACGATAGCCGTAAATCCTCAATTTCGACAAATCCTTTTCCTTGCTCCATTCAGCAACAGCTGCCGCAGTGGCCTGTAAAACCTTATAGTGCGTGTCGGGACCGCTGCCTTCTGGATCTAAAGTCACACTTATTATATCTGGCTGTATTTCCCTAAATTGATTCAAAATAGGAGTAACATCACGTTCCATATTGACACCTTTTGTAATGCCTTTGTCTTGATAAAAACCAAGATGCAAATGATGGACATGATCAACCTGAACGCCATTATAAGCCCAAACCAATTCCTCTTCAAACTCTCTTATCATTCCTTTAAGACGTTGCAAATCAGAAGTGTTAGGTTCACCATCGTAACTATTTTCCAAGACTGTTATAACTTCATTGTACTTGGCTCTTAATTCATCTATATTCTTGAATTGCCAAACAACGACAGAACAACGTAACAATCGGTGACAGAATCCACGATCCATTTCATATTGGTCATCACTTGCTACAGCATCTAAATAATGATAAACATCCTTGTCATATTTATATTTATAACCTTCAGCAAAGAAATCAGGATAATTTACCATCTGTATTTTATCTTCATCAAGATAATCAAGAACCATTTTAAACGAATTCTTTAGGAATCCATTTGTAACAGAATTATAGCCAGAAGTCATAACAGCAAAATGCACATTATTACTTGCAGGACGCAATTGTCTGTTAGTCAATGGCATTATACCGAGCATAATATCATCATGATGCGGACCAGAGTTATAGATAACCTTATTTACATTTGTCAAAGTACCTCTATGCAATTTCTTTTCTGTCGCTCTAATCACCTCTTGAACGGTCTCAAGGCTAAGATTTGGAATCATCTTGCAACGTTCATCATTCTGCAAATCTTCCAAAGTCAGCTTATGAGCATACTTATTCAACTTTTTGCAAAGACCCATAATAGCTCTTTCCGTTTTCTCAAAATTCCATTCTTCTTTGAAATAATAATGATTTACAGAATCCACGAGACGAGAAGCTGCGCCTTTAGTAAGATAGAAACGGCTGTTTTCAAGACGTTGAAGCGCAGTGGCTGGATATTGTGTCGACATTTCCGACTCGAGTGCGTTTTTGATTGTAATGGCGTTAGATTCGCCAGCAGCCATAACGATAGCCACTGTATCAGGATTTCTCGTTATAGTATCCAAGCCTATCGTGATAACCAATCGATTCTTAGCAACTTCAATGCCACCAAGAGAAGAAGCCGCATCTGCCTGCGTCGCGAAATTAGTCTGACGCAAAGCTGTATTAGAATGCAAACTTGTACCTTTTATATTAAAAGCGACACGGCCGTCAGAACCTAATGTCGTGACCAAAAATCCGATGTCTCCTTTGGCTTTAATCTTATCATCGTAACAAGAACACCAGTTGTCAATCATGAATATCGACTGCTGTTGAATTTCCTCTTGCTTACTTTCTGCTTGTCTGAAACGCAAGCTTAAATCAATAGAATAATTAGGGAAGACCTCTTCGTACGACTTGTTTTCAAATAACTTTATTTCATCATTATTTATCAACAAAGCCTTTTTAGGATCAAGGCCGAAGCCTTCTACAAAATTTTTATTAACATAATTATAGAAAGAATTATGTTGTTTAGGAGAAATAGGATAGAACTCATCCATCTGAACAAATTGCAATCCAGAAAGATTTGGTTTTTTGACACCATCAAGGCCGTATCTTTCAAGGACTTTTTTTGTTTCTTTTTCGTCCCAATTATCTAAAAAATGATGAGCGTAATGTATAAAATACTTCAGCGACTTGTCAGATGACAGACTTATCACACCTTCTGGGTTTTCAGAAGCCCATTCAAGGAAACGTAAAGCCGTCATAACGCCCAACTTAGGCACGCTGTCGGTAACAATGTAAGGGATCAAAGTTGTCATTTCTGAAATGTTAGATTCCATCAAAAAACTTTGCTCCACTCTTGAAAAAATATTGTTCATATCTATGTAGATTAAAATCAAAAATTATTTTACAAAGGTAATGAAAATTGTTATATTTTTGAAGAAAAATGTGGTGTTATGAAAGTATTTTTAATCATAATAATTCTTGTCCTTGTTTATAAATGGAAGAAATTGCATTACATCTTCAAGGCTATAACTCTAGGTTTGTGTATCACTGCTTTAGATCTTTTTAACACACAACCTAAAGATTTGTTTTTCTTCTTTGAAGAACCAGCGAATTGTTGGGAAGAGACGCTGCCATTAGGCAACGGACGCCTCGGAATAATGCCTGACGGCGGAATCGAGAAGGAAAACATAGTGCTAAACGACATAACTCTCTGGTCGGGAAAGGTGGCTGATTATTCCAATCCTAAAGCAAAAGAGAGCCTTCCTGAAATACAACGTCTTCTGCTCGAAGGAAAGAATTACGAAGCACAAGAACTGACATATAAAACCTTCACTTGTTCAAATAATGGTTCCAACTGGGGCAACGGCGCAAATGCAAATTTCGGATGCTTCCAGACTTTAGGAAATATTGAGATAGACTATCTTTACGATGAAAACTCAAAAGTCAAAGACAGAAGTTATACCAGAAAACTCGATTTGACAAACGCCATCGCGACAACAGAATTTGAAACTGATGAAGCCAAATTCCGTCGCGAATATTTCGTATCACGAGAAGCTGATGTCGCAGTGATTCGTCTCGATGCAGATAAGTCAAAGATGATTTCCGTCGACATTAATTTAAACAGACAAGAATGCGTCGAATATCTCACAGAAGACAATTCAATCGTGATGTTCGGTCAGCTTAATGACGGAAGCAGTGGCGACGAAGGAATGAAATATCTTTCAAAACTTACAGTGAATAACATTGGCGGCGATGTCGAATACAAAGACAATAAAATCATTGTAAGAAACGCCGACAGACTCACACTCATCTTCTCGTCAGCGACAAATTACAAAAACGAAAATTATGTAGCTTTAGTCGATGACTTGATGAATGAAGCAAAATCACGCAATTACGTCCCATTAAGAAAAAAACATATCAAGACATATCAAGAATTATTCAACAGAGTGGAAGTCGATTTTGGCGAAGGCATCACCGACAACCATACTATTACTGACAGACTCTTTGATTTTCAAGAAGAAGACGACCCACAATTAGCAGAATTATATTTCCAATACGGACGTTATCTCTTGATTTCATCAACACGCGAAAACTTGTTGCCACCAAACTTACAAGGTCTTTGGGCAAACACAATACAGACACCATGGAACGGCGACTATCACCTTAATATTAATGTGCAGATGAACCACTGGCTCGCTGAAGTCTGCAACCTCTCAGAACTACACAAGCCGCTCATCGAATTCACCAAAGGAATTGTGAAATCAGGAGAAGAGACAGCACAAGGATTCTACGGTGCCGACGGCTGGACCGCGCACTCAATCTGTAACTTATGGGGCTTCACCGCGCCAGGCGAACACCCTTCTTGGGGCGCAACAAACACAGGAGGCGCGTGGCTCTGCCAACATCTCTACCAACATTATCTTTTTACAAAAGACATTGATTATCTGAAAGAAATATATCCAGTGATGAAAGGAGCTGCACTGTTCTTCAACTCCGTCATGATTGAAGAAAACGAACACTCATGGCTCGTGACAGCACCTACATCATCACCAGAAAACTCATTCTATCTCCCTGACAGAAAAACAGCCAGCGTATGCATGGGACCGACGATGGACATACAGATTATCACTGAGTTATATCAAAACGTAATTAGTTCAGCAGAACTTTTGAACATCGATAAAGAATTCTGCGACACTTTGAAAAACGCCTTGACTAAATTCCCGCCAATGCAGATTAGCGAAGAAGGCTATCTCCAAGAATGGCTTGTCGATTACGAAGAACCAGAGATTCACCATCGTCATGTGTCGCATCTCTTCGGCTTGCATCCGGGACGCTTGATAACAAAGACTAAGACACCTGAGTTTTACGAAGCATGTAAGATTTCGTTAGAACGCCGTGGTGATGAAGGTACAGGCTGGTCGCGAGCCTGGAAGATTAACTTTTGGGCAAGACTCCATGATGGCGAGCGTGCGTACAAACTCCTTAAGAACCTGCTTCAACCAGCGATGGTCGGCGACAGAGTAGGAGCAGGCACATATCCAAATCTCTTCTGCGCTCATCCGCCATTCCAAATCGACGGCAACTTCGGAGGAACCGCCGGCATAGCAGAGATGCTGCTTCAGTCACATGACGGATTCATTGAAGTTCTGCCAGCACTGCCATCAGCATGGAAGACAGGTCACTTCAAAGGATTATGCGCAGAAAACGGCGCCGTAGTCGATTGCTACTGGGAAAATGGAATCGTTAAAGAAATAAAGATAAAATCTAAAATTGGAGGCACCTATTATATATTAATGCCAGATGGTTCCGTTAAGGAAATAAAGTTGAAGAAAAATGGAAGTGAAACAGTTAGGAATTAAGAATTAGGAGTTAGGAATTAGGAGTTGTAGAGACGTATCACAAGGCACAATATTAATAAACAATATGTCGTTGATACGTCTGATTAAGTCAGGAATTATAATAGAATTAAACAAATTAATAACCAAGGCTCGTAGCTCATTGCTCACAGCCCATAGCCTAAAGAAAATGAAAAAACTATTCTTATTAACAGCGATTTTCGCATTGCTTTCGTCATGTGTAGAAAAGAAAGCAGCTGTCGTGGATGCAAATCTTAACATCGTTCCTGTGCCACAAGAAGTGGTCGTTTGTATGAATGACAATGGTTTCCAACTCAACAAAGAAACCGTCATCGTCTATGAAAACGAAGCAAATAAATTCAATGCCGAGTTTTTGCAATCTTATTTGAAAAACATCTTCAAATCAAATCTTAAGATTTGTAGAGACGTCACTCCTGTGGCGTCTAACAATAGCATTAGCCTCAATATCGTAAATCCAAGCGAATGCGAAAACTTAGGTTTGAAGAACGACAAAGAAGCTTATCTCTTAAGCGTAAGTCTTGATAAAATAGACATTTACGCTATCGACGCTGCAGGGATTTTCTACGGAATCCAAACTTTGATTCAGATGATGCCTAACGACATCTATTCAGAAGATGCAGTAAAAGTCGCGGGCGTGATGTTCCCTTCATTAAATATCTTTGACAATCCACGTTTTCAATACAGAGGATTGATGTTGGATTGCTCACGCACTTTCTTCGACGTGGAATATATCAAACACCTTTTGAACGGATTGGCACATTATAAAATCAACAATTTCCACTGGCATCTCGCTGACGACCAAGGATGGAGAATTGAGATAAAGCAATATCCAAAACTCACAGAATTAGGAGCATGGCGCGGAGCTAACGAACTTCTCATGCCTGCTTACGGCTCTGGCAACGAACGCAACGGCGGTTTCTACACACAAGAAGAAATCAAAGACATCGTGAAATACGCTGCCGACAGAAACATCAACATCATTCCTGAAATAGACTTGCCAGGACATAGCAAGGCTGTCGCTGTGACATATCCAGAAATCGTTTGTGACATTGATTCTAAACATCTTAGCGTACAAGGCGAGTCAAACAATGTTTGGTGCGTCGGTCGTGAAGAGAATTACGAGATGCTGGAAAACATTTTCGCTGAATTGGTAGAGCTTTTCCCAAGCAAGATTTATCATATCGGTGCTGACGAAGTGAACATGAACTCATGGCGCGACTGCGAAGTTTGTCAAAATCTTATGAAAGAAAAAGAAATGACAGAACTCGTTGAATTACAAAACCATTTCGTGAGAAGAATAGAAAAGATATTAGCAAAATACGGCAAGACAATGGCAGGTTGGGATGAAATCCTTGACGGCGGAAATCTCCTTGAGACAACCATTCCTTACGTCTGGCAAAACTCAGAAAGAGGCATCAAATCTGTAAAAGCAGGTCAGCCTACAGTTATGCAAGTGTCTCAATACATGTACTTTGACATGAAACAATCTCCAGACGAACGCGGTCTTAAATGGGCAGCTATCATTCCATTAGACACCGTTTATTCCTTCGACCCAATAGGTAATTTCGAGTTGACAGAAGAAGAGGAAAAACTCGTCCTCGGTCCACAAGGCGGTCTCTGGACAGAATGCGGTCAGGTTCCAGGTTACGCACATTACCAGCTTTTCCCTAAAGTATTGGTGCTCTCAGAAATAGGATGGTCAGCTTACGAAGACAGAAACCTCGACTATTTCAAGAAGAGATTGTACGACAGTCATTTGGAGAGACTTTATAATATGAACTTCGAGTTCAGAGTAGCACCACCAACAGTGAAATACGAAGACGGCAAACTCGTCGCTGAAAAAGACTACGACTTCTTAGTCATTCGCTACACCGATGACAAATCGACACCTACATTAGAATCAGCGGAATATACAGAAGCAATAACTACAGATAAGCCAGAAAACTACCGCTTCGCTACATTCTACAAAGAACGTCCAAGCATCGCAAGAGGCGCACAAAACATTGATTTATATCATTATCAAAAACCAGCGACCACAATCACATCTAACGTTCCGATGGAACAAGATATCAACGTCTTGGTTGATTATAATATGAATACATATTGCAACACAGCGCGTCCTGTTGAAGCCGGCGATTATTTCTTATACACATTTGAAAATCCTGTCGAATGCGAAAAGATTTTAGTCGGAACTGGACACTACGGATTAGCAATCGTCGGACTTCCAAACGCTAGAATCGAATATTCTTACGATGGCGAAAACTTCATCAAAGGCGAGGACTTCGTTTATGATTACTTCGACGGTTACAAAGCAGAAATCCATCCTGAACAAGCAGTCAAGGCAGTTAAAATCGTCGTCACTGGAATAGGAGAGTGCGAATATGCTATTTTACAAGACCTTAGGATTAATTCATAATTCATAATGCATAATTCATAATTGTAGAGACGTATCAATTACACCTTAAAAATAGACAATTGTAATTGATGCGTCTTTTTGTTTGGGGACGGGAACGAGATTTTTCTTTGCGTTCCTTTGCGTCTCTGCGAGAGAAAACAAAAGCCCTGAAAGGGCGAAACAAATATAGAATAAAGCAACGCCTTATTAGTTAGGAGTTGTAGTGACGTCACTCCCGTGGCGTCTTTACGGATTCATGGGATTTAACGGATTCCTGGAATTCTGGGATTTTTCTGGTTTTAATCGCCGCCAGTGCGTTAGGGATTGGAGCGATATCCTTTTGGAGCGCAGCGGAAAAAGATATAGCGGAAAGCCCGACGGCGATAGCCGGAACGCCCTAAAACAATTCATAATTCATAATTCATAATGCATAATTGTAGAGACGTGTCAATTACACAATAAAAATAAACAATTGTAATTGATGCGTCTCAATTATTTTTTATTAATAACTAAAAATTTAGTTGCATAATTAAAAAACATATTATATATTTGTATCGTTAATTCTAAAAAATATAATTCTATGGAAAATATAAAAGAACTCACAAAGGCAGAAGAACAAGTGATGCAAGTGCTTTGGAAGATTGAAAGCGGATTTGCGAATGAGATAATGGCAAACTTTCCGGAACCGAAACCGGCTTACAACACAGTGCTTACGATAGTTAGAATATTAGAGAAAAAAGGATTCGTGTCGCACGAAACATTCTGCAAGGCAAACAGATATTATCCTCTCATTTCAAAATCGGATTATTCGCATAACTCGCTCAGCGGATTAGTCAAAAATTATTTTAACAATTCATATAGCGAATTGGTGTCGGCTTTCACACAAAAGGAGAGCTTTACGACAGAGCAATTAGAAGAACTTAAAAACATGATTGATAAAGCTTTAAAGAAATAACTATGATAACTAATTTGATATTGACATTTGTAGCGACAATGGTTTTGTATTTCGCATACAAACTATTATTCCGCAACAGCAACAGATTCCAGCTCAACAGAATCGTCTTGCTTACGATTTCCATTTTCGCTTTCGCACTTCCTTTCATCAGAATAAACATTGAAGGACAGCAGTTTCAGGAAATGCCTTCATTTAAACAAGAAATGGATGTGATATTCTACAGCGACGCGATGATAGAAGCTCCAGTTGAGACAAAAACATTATCCATCACAGATATAATTTCATACTTATATATAATAGGTGTGGTTTTCTTCCTGATGAAATTCGTTTATAATATCTTTAAAATTTATAAGATTAAAGCAGGGAAGAAGATTGAGAAAATTGATAATGTTAATTTCATATATACAAATGAAAGTCACGTTCCTTTCTCATTCTTAAAAAACATTTACATTCCAATAGACAATCTCGATGAGATGATTATAAAACACGAGATGAGTCATGTGAAAAACCATCATTCCGTTGATGTCATTCTTATGGAAATAATGATTGCCTTCCAATGGTTCAATCCTTTCATTAGAATGATTAAGAACGAGTTGAAGAACAATCATGAATTCATTGCCGACAGCGAAGCGATTAAGAATGAAGACGAAAAATCGAACTATATGATGTTATTGTTACAGCAGTGCACGGCTGATGACTTTAGCACGATAGCTAATAATTTCAGTTTTTTATTAACCAAAAAAAGAATTAGTATGATTACGAAAAATCAAAAAGTAAAGGGTTCGGTAATCAAGGTGTTACTGACTCTTCCGGTATTTGCATTGTTGATTTTGCTTAACACACAATGTGATAACACAAAACCTAATGATGGGAAACAAAGTGCTCCCGTTGTTGAAAATAATTCTGAAGAAACACAATCCAATCTGACTTCGGTACAAAAAGTAGGAAGCCTTGCAGGAACTGTCTATGATGCAGAAACCAAACAGCCACTTGCCGCTAATGTCATATTGGAAAAAGATGAAAACGAATTCTACAACACCACAGCCGACAAGAACGGAAAATATGAATTTACATCAGTTGTAGCTGGTCGTTACGACTTGAAAGCGTGGTATGAAGGATATAATACTTATACGGTAAAAACAATTTATATCCCTGCCGATAAATTTAGTTTTATAGACATTAGTTTAATTGATGGCAAGCGTCATCCACGCAAAGATAAAAATTCCTCATCACAGAAACCGCAAGCAACTCAAGACTCTATTCACAGAGTTACTGAAGTGATGCCACAATATCCAGGCGGACCAAATGAGATGATGAAATACATTCAAGAAAACATCAAATATCCTCAATCAGCGAAAGACAACAAGATTGAAGGAAGAGTATTTGTTTCTTTTGTCGTTGAGAAAGACGGCAGTATCACTAATGCGGCAGTCATGAGAGGCATTGACAAAGAATGTGATGCCGAGGCATTAAGAGTTGTTTCCTCAATGCCAAAGTGGACACCAGGACAACACAAAGGTGAAGTTGTAAGAACACAATTCACAATACCTATTTATTATAAGTTTAATTAAAGGAAAGGCTACCTTAGGGTAGCCTTTTTAGCCATGAATGTGACATGAAGAAATCGTTGATATTATTAGCTTTTATATTGCTTTTGAATAATGCAAAAGTTCAATCCCAAACTGTCATAAGCGGTCATATTAAAGACACAGATGGCGAAGCTGTCTTTAATGTCAGCGTGCTGCTTCATGTGGCAGGAAGTAATCTCATTATGGCTTACGGATTTTCTGATATCAACGGTTACTATGAAATAAACGCTAACATAACAGCTGACAGTCTCGACATAAAGACAAACTCGTCTTTTTATGAGAAGAAAATGCTACGCATAGCAAATGCGTCTCAGACGATAGACTTCGTTCTAGAGGAAACTGTTTATGAATTGAAAGGCGTTACCGTGATGGCACGACCAATCGAAAAGACCAACGACACTATAGAATATTTCGTAGATTCATTTGTAGGACAAGAAGATAAAAGCATTGAAGATGTCTTGAGGAAGATGCCTGGAATAGAGATAGAAAACAACGGTCAGATTATATACCAAGGCTTGCCAATACAGAAATTCTATGTAGAAGGCATGGATTTGATGGATGGAAAATATGCGGCAATCAGCAAGAACCTGCCACATCAGTCGGTGGCATCGGTGGAGATTTATGAGAACCATCAGCCTATTGCTTTGTTGCGAGACCGCGTTGAAACAGAACGTGCTTCTCTTAATATAAAACTATCTAAAAACGTGACTGTCACAGGTTCGGGAGAACTAGGAATAGGAGCTTATCCGTTTCTGTGGAACACTAACATTACACCTATGCTTTTTTCTGAGAAAATGCAGATGATGGCTTTACTTCAAAGCAATAACATTGGCAATGACTTGTTGAATAATAACATGAATTATTATTCGCAAAACAATGAAGACCACGAACCAGATGCTAACGAAGAACTATCAATACAGACTGCTTCACCGCCAATGATAAACAAAAACAGATATTTGAACAACACTACTCATCATGCTAATTTCAATATACTCGCACCGATAAGCGAAACAACACAGATGAGAGTCAATCTTTCTTATATCAACAACTTGCAGAAACAGAATTCATCACAGCTGAACACTTATTTACTTCCTGATGACACTATTTCATATACGGAAAAGATTAGCAACAAAATCTATGACTCATATCTGAAAGGCGATGTCGCCATCGATAGAAACGACAAGAAAGCTTATCTGAACGATAAAATATCATTTTCAAAACGATGGGATAAGTCATACGGTTATGTGTTAAATAATGACGAAAGCATAAATCAAATTCTTAACAACAATGCGATGTCTGTGTCAAATGACATGCGTGTGTTGTTTCCTGTAGGCAAACATCTTTTGGATTTCGTGTCGTATAATTCTTACGACAATCTGCCTGAATCTCTGAATGTAGAGCCTGGAGTCTTTGAAGAGATTTTCAATGTTGGGAAACCGTATCATAAAACAAGTCAGCATTTCAACAAAGAACGATTCTTTACAAATGAAGCTTTGAGCGGCATTTTTACATTCGGAAATCTGATTATGAGTACCAAAGTCGGTGTCAGTCATTATCAAAACAAGGTTAAGACTAATCTAGCAATATTTCCTCATGAAAACTTGCCGGGTTACACTTCTTTTGCAAACTATGTAAATCATACATATACAAAACCATACATCAATACACATCTTGAATATAATCTTCAAAAAGCGACGTTTGCCTTAAATTTGCCGATTACATTAGAACATGTAACTACTGATAATCAAAAAGTAAAGCAGAAACTTACTAAAGTCTTTTTCAATCCTATATTGTCGTTTAAATATGTGTTTAACAGCATGTTTAAATTAAATGCATATGGAATTTATGAACAGAATATCGACAATTTTGAGAAATTTTACGACAATTTCGTCCTGACGAATTATCAGAATTTGTGTGCCATGACAGCGCCTTTGTCAGTTTCAGATATGATAAGAGCAAACGTGCGCCTTACTTTCAACCAGCCTTTTTATTCGGTGAACAGCAATTTGTCTTATACCTATCAACATAGGAATTCTGATTACATATACAAATACAACATCGCTGAAAACGGAGCTTCTATTTTGCAGATGGTTGACTCGCCTAACACAACAGATTATCACATAATGAATTTCAATGTCAAGAAATTCATTCCTGCAATAAAGACGACTATTGGAGTGAAAGCCAATTTCTCACATATAAGAAGACATAATATATTAAATGGAGTTATGACAGAAAACAGCAATCTCACTTCAGGCGTATCACCTAATGCCATAATATCCATCTCGCATTGGGCGCATCTAAATTATTCATTAAATTTCAATAACATAAAGTCGTTCAGCGACAATATAAAACAAAGCGATTTGAATTATATCCGTCACTATCTGAGTTTAGGAATCTTTCCGCATAGAGACCATCTAATAAGTTTTGATTCTGAAATATATTCACATCAAGGAAAAGAGTATGTCTATTTTGATGTCTTATATCAATATTCAATTCCAAAACACAGACTCGATTTTGAGTTGAAATGCACTAATATATTCAATAACAAATCTTACGTCTCATATTATTCCGGAGTTTTTTCGATAGTTGAGTCAATATATGAAATACGACCGATAGAAATATTCTGTTCTGTGAAATTCAGGTTTTAGACATGATTCTTAATTATAATTGTATGACTTTTATAACCAAATAAAAATTATAGACATGAAGAAATCGTTGATATTATTAGCTTTTATGTCAATCATAGCAAATGTTAACGCTCAATGGTGGAAGCCGCAGCATCATTATTATGACACGGTGGAATATGTTGTGATGTATGAATTGACTTTCAGAGAAGACACTGCGCATCTCGATTGTTATCGCACAGAAAACCATATGCTTTCAATTGGCAAAAAACGAGATGTGAGTTCGTTTAGAGGATATGGCACATATAGACATAATATGGAGTTAAAGAAAGCAGGAGATTCTGGGCTCACAGAAGAATTGATAAAGACAGGCAGAATAGGTAAGGTGTTCTCGGATGTTCCATCTTCTGCAATCAGGTGCTCCATATTCAAGAATATGACAAGCAAAAACATCACCACGATAGATCATATATATATGCAAGGAATGTATGAATACGAAGAATCTTTCAATGCTTTCAATTGGCAGATAACCGCCGAAACAGATACAATTAATAATTATGTCTGTCAGAAAGCGATATGCGATTTCGGAGGCCGTACTTGGGAAGCATGGTTCACATCGGAACTTCCTTTCAGCGACGGACCTTATAAATTCTGCAATCTGCCAGGTCTCATCTTAAATGTTGCAGACACAGAAAATCATTATTCATGGAAATTCCTTTCAATAGAAAGGCCTTCAGAACTAATGATGGTTTATGAAGTCATCAACGACAGAATACAGACCACGAAGGAAGGATTCTTCAAATTGCAGAAAAGGTACAAAGTGTCGCACACGATAGGAGACGCCACAACAAACAACGACTTCGTGAAAAAAGCTGTCGAATACGAAAGGGCTAAGAATAATCCTATAGAACGGTTTTAGTGAGGAGTGATGTAGAGACGCGTCAATGTAACCATAAAAATGAACACGCATTGACACGTCTCAAGAATGAAAATGAACTCTGCGTTCCTCTGCGTCTCTGCGAGAGAAATACATCCCAAAGTCTGTTGACGATTAACAAAAACCGTTAAAATATTTTATGATTTTTTCTCTTGACAAACGAGATCCTACTTCTTAAATTTGTATGACTAAAAATTAAAATTACATGAACGAGACAAACAGAATCGAGTATAAACTAGAATACAATTCAGACATTGATGTTGAGAAGGAAGTCATAGCTTTTTTAAATTACAAAGAAGGAGGCTACGTTTATTTTGGAATTGATAAAGACGGAGATGTTATCGGCATTGACAATGTTGACGAGTGTATGTTAAAAATCAAAGACCGTCTTAAAAACAATATTTCTCCGTTAGCAGAGACTGCTTTGTCTTTATGGAAAACTTTACAAGAATCATACTTCCAATAGATAGTACATACCTACAAACTACCCAGAAAACTACCCAGAAAACAGACAGAAAAATAATAGAATGTATTAAAAACAATCCTTACATCAGTCGTGTGGAGTTATCTGAATTATGTAATATTAGTCAAGACGGTATTAAATGGCAACTGAGAAAAATGCAAAAAGAAAATATAATTCGCAGAGTCGGTCCAGATAAAGGAGGTTATTGGGAAATTATTTGATTACATCAACCAACCGCCAATTGTTAATTGTAAATTATAAATTATACATTATCAACGTTTTACCCCCCCGAAAATTTTCAAAAACACTTGCTTTTTTGAAATAAAATTATAAACTTTGCGGAGAGAGTTAGGAGTGAGGAATTAGGAGTTAGGAGGAATGTAGAGACGTATCAATTACACCATAAAAATAAACAATATGTAATTGCTGCGTCTCAAGGATTGGAAGTTGAAAACGGGAAATTGAAAATTAAAATGTCTCTGCGTTCCTCTGCGTCTTCGCAAGAGAAAAATATAAATCTTTTAAAACTTAAAAATATGAAAAAAGTAGTTCTGTTTCTTAGCTGGTTCCTTCTGATGGCAACAACATCGAATGCTCAAGTAAAGTTCTATTACGGACCAAAGGTAGGATATAAAGCAAACAGTCTCTCTATCAATAGAGGTGATTTGATGCTTTACCCCAAAGGATATGTCACATTAGGAGTTTTCGGCAGGATAATGATAAAAGACTTTATCATCCAGCCAGAACTGATGTATAATTATTCTGAACTTTATGAGGGCAGCGTTACGTTCGATCCAGTTAACATTATTAATTTAAATGGTGTAGTATCAATAAACCATTCTATAGCATTGCCTATATATTTAGGTTATCAATTTGTCGGACGTAACAATTTCAACATGAGAGCTAATGTAGGTCCTATAGTGCATTTCAATATCGACGATTTTATAGAAAGCATGTATCAAGAATGGAATTACAGATTCATGAACTTGGGAGCGGCGTTAAATATTGGAGTTGATATCTACAGATTCACATTCGACATCTGTTATAGTATGGGGCTCACAAATGCTATCAAAGGCGGAGTTGTACTTAATAGCAACATACATCCAGGAGAAAGACACAATGCTGATACTGACAGGTTAAATACGTTTTCAATTACATTAGGATATAGATTCGGAAAATAAATATTATTAACAAATAAAAATATCATTATGAAACAGACTGCATTATTCCTTTCGCTTTTGATGATTGTATTCTCATCATGCAAGAAAGAAGACATCGACGGTGTTTATGATCCTAAGAAAAAGATTGACAGGATATACAAAGAAAACCTCAATGGCGAGAAATATCTCGTTGAACTCTGGAACTGGGACAAGAAACAGCTGAAAAGCATAGACCAATACGACTCTGACGGAAAAGTTTATAACACAGAGATATATTCTTATAATGACAACGGTCAGATAGAATCGGTTAGCGGTGACAAACATGGCTGGACTGCATATTATCATTATAAAGATGATGTACTTGATTATGTTGAGACATATTTTACTGATCTTGTTATACAGAATGAAATTGGTGATGTGGTTGATACATTGAAAAACATCCTTGCTTTTAGAGTTGACTGTTTCTATGACGGAGAATGTCTTTCTAAAGTTGAATTTACTGAATTTTCTTTGTTTGACAATCGTGGGATTATAACTGATGCTTTCTTTAATCCTTTGCGTTTCGTTTTGCCAGAGCGTACACTTGAAGCTGTAAAGACTGTCATGAAAAAAACATCCGAACGTTCATCATCCAAAGAAGACAGGGTTACGGTTTTAGAATTTGAATGGGAAGGCGAAAATATCAAGACGCAGAAATCATATACAAAAGGCAGCGAGACTGTAGAATATACTGAGACATATAAGTATGACGACAAAATAAATCCTTATTATAATTTATATGACAGTTGGTCTGCAAGCATTTATAAAAAATTCTCTAATAAAAATAACCTGACATATTCTTCATATAAATGGGAGAATGATTCGTCATCAGGTGAAACCCATCATCAATATGAATATAAGGGCGATTATCCTATAAAGAGAACTACCGGAGGTGACGTGCATCCTCCTATCGGAGTAGAGGTCATTTTCAGTGGAACATATCATTATGAGTATAAATGATTAAACGGGAACGGGATTCGGGATTTTGGAGAGCGGAAAGTGGGTGAAATAGAATTGAAAATTGAAAATTAGCTGTCAGCCATCAGCTATCAGCTCGCTGCTCACCGTTCATAGCTCACAGCAAAAAATAAAACCATGAAAAAACTACTACTCACAATCACACTTATTTTCTGCGGAATGATGTCTTTCGCACAGAAAACAGTAGATATTGAAGTCAAAGTCGTCAACGACAATGGCGAGCCGATGCAGAATGTCAGCGTCCGCAATGACGACGGCTATCTTCTCGGCATTTCCGACTGGCGCGGCGAACTGAAACTGCGTTCCGTGAAAGCCGGTGATATGATGGACTTCAGCCATGTGGCTTATCACGAGATGGAATATAATATCACTGAAGACGATATTAAGAATAAGTTCTTTACAGTTAAGATGTTCATGAAGTTTTACGAGCTGCCAGAAGTGACGATAGTGGAAAACGTTCCGCATGTAGCGTATGATAATAAGGTGGTGAGCGTCGCCGATTATGAGATGAATGAACAAGGCATATATCTCCTCGCTCACAGGATGCGAAATTATTCTCTTCTTCATCTTTCGTATGATTTCGACACTTTGGCTGAGATAGAACTACCTCGCAAGTTCGACCATTTTTATAAAGATGTCTATGACCAGATTCATGTCTTGAGTCAGGATTCTGCTTACTGGGTTGGCACGATGAAACGCGGCGGCGAATATGCAGGCATGGTTCTCACGATGGGTATCAGAATAGAACAGTTCTTGTACATCCACGCTCATGTCTCTGCCGCTACCGACCAAGTCATTATCACGCATTTATATACGAACAGAGGTCAGGAGCTTTATTATTTCGACATCGGTGAAAATGAAGAAAAGAAGATTGACACCACAGTACTTGAACATATCAGATGGGAAGAAGGCTGCATGTTGATGGAGAACGTAAGGAAATTCGGTCCGATGGGATGGAGAGGCGAGGCGCAGGCTCTTTTCGAGAAGCCTATTTATGATCCAGTTTTTAATATGAATAATGAAATATTCGTCTTTAACTTTGAAGATAATATCATCAACCATTACGACAACAGAGCAGAAAAACTTAACACTTTTCCGCTTACATTTCACAAACATAACAGCTGGAACAACAAAGTGCGTCTTGTGGAAGGCTGGAACAAGAAAGTGCTGATGGATGAACATAATTCTGCCTTCTATGCAGTGTTCCTGAATCAAGGTGTTACAACATTGAAGAAGATAGACGTAGCTCATGGAACAGTAAGCAACTCCGCTGTCTTCGGCGGATTTCCTTTCATCGAGAAACTGAAAATATATAACGGCAAAGCGTATTTTCTATATGCTAACGATTATACCAATAACAAGAGATTATATGAGGTTGCTATTGAATGAAAGCATTGAGCTACGAGCCATGAGCCTTGAGCAATTCAAAAAAAAGCTCACAGCTCACTGCAAAAAAGCATACCCAAAGTCTGTTGTCCGTTGACCGTTGTCTGTTGACTATTAACAAAAACCGTTAAAATCTTTTATATTTTTTTCTCTTGACAAAGGGATTTTGAGAATGTAAATTTGTGGAAAAAATTAAAATTTAGAACTATGCCAAAATTAAAGATTCAAGAGGTTGAAATCAATGTTACAAAGTTTAACAATGAAGATTATATCTGTCTAACCGACATGATGATGGCTAAAGACGGCGAGTTTTTTGTAACAGACTGGTTGAGAAACAAAAACACTTTGGAGTACATTGGTATTTGGGAAAAAGTATATAATCCTAATTTTAATTATGGCGAATTCGCCGTAATTAAAAATCAAGCTGGACTGAACAGATTTAAAATCAGTGTAAAAGATTTCGTGGCCAAAACCAATGCTATAGGTCTGTTTGCAAAAGCAGGTCGTTATGGTGGAACTTATGCACATAAAGATATTGCATTTGAATTTGCAATGTGGATAAGTCCAGAGTTTAAGATTTATGTAGTTAAAGAATTTCAACGTCTAAAAGAAGAAGAATTGAAGTTCGTTGGATGGAGTGCAAAAAGAGAATTGTCAAAGATAAACTACCACATTCATACTGATGCCATAAAAAACAATCTGATTCCAAAAGAAATTACGTCTTCAGAAGCGAATGTAATATATGCCAATGAAGCTGATGTTCTAAATGTGGCATTGTTCGGTAAAACTGCAAAAATGTGGAAGGATGAAAATCCTGATTTAAAAGGCAACATCAGAGATTATGCTTCTATAGAACAATTGATAGTGCTAATCAATTTGGAAAGTATGAATTCGGAATTGATAAAAACAGGCAAATCTCAATCTGAAAGAGCTCTCTTCTTGAATAAAATGGCAATCGAACAATTGACGGTATTATATAAATACGATAACAAATTATTAAACGAATTTAATTCTGATTGATAATCAATATGGCGGTTTGATTTTTTAATAATTTATATATCAACCAATTACCCCCCCGAAAAATTTTTAAAACACTTGCTTTTTTGAAATAAAATTATAAAATTTGTAGTGCATAATAAAGCCTTGAATTATGAGCCACGAGTCTTGAGCTCACAACTCACAACCCATAGCTCACAGCAAAAAATAAACAACTATGAAAACATTAAAAAAATTATCAGCAATTGCAATCTTTTCTTTTGCAGTATTATTGTCGTCTTGCGATCCTGGTTTTGATGACACTTATAAAGTGAAAAACGGTCTTGACAGAGATGTCAAATTAACTCAAGGAAGTGTCTATGGAACAAACGAAAATGTAACACCTTCCGATACAATAATAATTAAACCTGATGAAATAAAAGAGGTATATCAGGAGGGCGGAATAGGCATTTCTCCATTTGATGGTAAAGTTCAAAATATCGACTATATTCTTTACGAAGAATACAGGCCTTACATCATTTTTGACGACAGCATTGATTATAAAATACTTGATTATAGCAATGAAGGAATAATAAAAACATTTGAAAAATCCATCTTCAAGAAATCTTGTTGGGAAATCTTGTCAAGAAACGAAAATGATAATGTACACGAAGTCTTTTATACTATAACAGAAGAAGACTATCAGAATGCTGTCGTTTTGAATAAATGCGAGCCAAAACCTGATGTTGAAATTAATGGATATTTAGTTACCGAATGTCTTGAAAAAGACCGTGGACTAATGTATTATGATAATGATACGATTTATGTTACTGCCATAAACGACAGCAGTCTTATGATAAAAACCACAAGTACTTTATTCAATTGTTGCTCTGAAGAATTCTTTGTAGATGCATATTGGTATGAAAATAAAATCCGCATATCAATGTTTGAAATTGAAGATGAAGAGTTAGCATGCGACTGTGTATGTCCTAGAAGCGTTGAGTTTGTCTTGAGTAATTTGGAAATAGGAGAGACGTATAATATTGTTCTATCGAAAAATCTAAATGGTAAATATTTCAGTTTTGAAGTCGTCTTTGAAAGAGATACAGATTTGATGTTTATCAGATCGTAAGGGATTAGGAGTATTTGTAGAGACGTGTCAATTACATCTGAAAATGAAAAATGAGTAATTGCTGCGTCTTGATAAATTAGGAATTGAGGAGGCGTCTTTTAAATTGAAAATTGGCTATGAGCAGTGAGCTATGAGTTGTGAGCAGTTATGCCCAAAGCTTACGGCTCATAGCTCACAGCAAAAAAATAAAACCATGAAAAAACTACTACTCACAATAACACTTATCCTCTGCGGAATGACATCTTTCGCGCAAAGCGATTATTCTGTCATTAAAGGTAATGTAGCTGAAAAGAATGTAAACATTACTATTATCAATACCAGCTTCGGCGTGAGTTCCGACGATAATGGCGATTTCATAATGATGTTGCCAAAGATGGAAAAGCAAGTCGGACTGTTGTTTTCGTGCATCGGTTATGAAGACACTTTGGTAAGCGTGGTTCCCAATCGTGATACGATAAATCTTAACTTCAAATTGATGGAAACTTCATATATGCTTGACGCGGTAGGAGTGGGTGCAGACAAGATAAGACATTACAGCGAACCAAGTTATGTTATATGTGACTTTGAAATTTATGACGATAAGGTCTTTATATTACAGAGAAAATGGAACACTTTGAAAGAATGCAGGATTTTGGTTCAGGATTTATGGCTTGATCCTATCGACACTATCAATATTCCGCAACATATTGAATCTGAAAAGATAATAACTGACTGTACTGAAAGCTGCCAGCTGATAGGGAAAGATTCCGTTTATCAGATTGTGAGGACAGATGATTCATACAAACTGATGTTTCCTACTGAAAAAGAACGCTATAACAAGGTATTGAATAATATTATTTTCTTGACTGATAAATACATTTATTTCAATGAATTGCTGATGGATGGATATATCTCCAATTTCTTCAGGATTGGAAAGGAATCTAAAGAGAAGGAGATGATGTTTGTTATGAATGATATGAAGACTTATAGAGACATTAAGGTTGAAAAACAATGGCATATAGACCATCCGATGCTTGGCGGTGGTCCTAGTGCTGATGATTGGGAACGTTTTGTCAAGCTTAGTTGGTATCATACAAAAGACAATCATCTTGATATATTCGACAAAACCTTATATTATTTTGACCATTTCAACGGCAAGATAGTTCGTTATGACGAAGGAATGTATAAGATTGGAGAATGTGATATCACTTATCCAACCGAAGAAGACTTCTGGCGTTATAAGATATATAAAGACAAAGCCTTTGGAAAATTCTATACCATATTCGGTTCGGTTTTGAATGAAATTGATGTCGTAACAGGAAAGACGACAGCCATAACTAATGCTAACAGCTGGCTTACAGAAAAGATAATCATATACAAAGGAACACTCTATTCGGTAACGAAGAATAGTAACACCTTGAAAGAGTTTAAATCGTATATTGAAAGAATTGAATTATAAGCATTGATCTACGAGCCGTGAGCCTCGAGCAATTCGAAAAAAGCTCACAGCTCATAGCTCACAGCAAAAAAATAAAACCATGAAAAAACTACTACTTACAATAACGCTTATCCTCTGCGGAATGATGTCTTTCGCGCAAAGCGATTATTCTGTCATTAAAGGTAATGTGGCAGAGAAGAATGTAAACATTACTATTATCAATACTAGCTTCGGCGTGAGTTCCGACGATAATGGCGATTTCATTATGATGTTGCCTAAAATGGAAAACAAAGTAGGACTGTTGTTTTCCTGTATCGGTTATGAAGATACCTTAGTAAGCGTTATTCCGAATCGCGATACGATAAATCTTAACTTCAAATTGAAGGAAACTTCATATATGCTTGACGCAGTAGGCATAAATGCAGACAAGATAATAATGAAAAGCGAACCTAATTATGTGATGTTCGATTTCGAGATTTATGATGACAAGGTCTTTATTCTTCAGAGAAAAGGAAATACATTAAAAGAATGCAGGATTTTAGTTCAAGATTTATGGCTCGATCCAATTGATACAATTAGTATTCCTAATCATATAAAACCGGAAGAAATCATTGTCGATTGCACGGAAAGTTGTCAGCTGATAGGAGCAGATTCTGTTTATCAAGTGGTGAAAATGAATTCTTCATACGAACTTATGTTCCCAGCGGAGAAAGAACGTTATAATAAGGTGTTGAAAGATATTATTTTCTTTACTGATAAATATATTTATTTCAATAAGTTGAAGATTGACGGATATTATTCTGAATTCTTCAGGATTGGAAAAGAAACCAAGGAAAAAGAGATGATGTTTATATGCAACGATATAGAATCTTATCATAATATCAAAAAGGAAGAAAAATGGCATCAAGCTTATATTGAGCAACTTCCTAAAAGTTGGTGCGGTGGTGGATTCCCGTCAGCGGAAGAGTGGGGTGTGTTTGTGAAACATACATGGTATCATACCAAAGATAATCATCTAGATGTGATTGATGACACCTTATATTATTTCGATCATTTCAACGGCAAGATTCTGATATACGATGAAGGTATGAACCTTCTCAACAAATGTGAAATTACTTATCCAACAAAGGAAGACTTCTGGCAGCATAAGATTTATAAAGATAAAGCCTTCGGAAAATTCTATACGATATTCGGTTCTGCGGTAAATGAGATTGATGTCAACACAGGAAAGACAAGTGCAGTGGCGAATGCAAACCAATGGCTTACAGAAAAGATAATCATCTACAAAGGAACACTATATTCGGTAACGAAGAATAGTAACACCTTGAAAGAGTTTAAATCGTATATTGAAAGAATTGAATTATAAGCATTGATCTACGAGCCATGAGCCTCGAGCAATTCGAAAAAAGCTCACAGCTCATAACTCACAACAAAAAAATAAAACCATGAAAAAACTACTACTCACAATCACACTTATTTTCTGCGGAATGATGTCTTTCGCACAGAATGATTATTATTCTGTAATCAAAGGTAATGTAGCGGAAAAGAATGTAAACATTACAATTATCAATACTAGCTTCGGCGTGAGTTCCGACGATAAAGGCGATTTCATTATGATGTTGCCTAAAATGGAAAACAAAGTCGGACTGTTGTTTTCCTGTATCGGTTATGAAGATACTCTGGTAAGCGTGACTCCTAATCGCGATACGATAAATCTTAACTTCAAGATGAAAAAAACAACGTATATGCTTGACGCAGTAGGAGTAAGCGCTGATAAAATTAGACATTACAGCGACCCTAAATACGTGATGTTCGACTTTGAGATTTTTGACGATAAGGTTTTCGTACTTCAAAGAAAAGGTAACAGCATGAAAGAATGTCGTATCTTGGTTCAGGATTTATGGCTTGATGCCATTGATACGATTAATGTTCCGAAGCATATTGAACCGAAAAAGATTATAATTGACTGTACAGAAAGTTGTCAGCTGATAGGTAAAGATTCTGTCTATCAGGTTGTGAAAATGAACGACATTTACAAGCTGATGTTTCCAACAGAAAAATCTCGTTATAACAAAGTGTTGAAAGATATTATTTTCTTTACTGACAAATATATTTATTTCAATGA